>NZ_JBGCCT010000041.1 GCF_041260665.1 Catenulispora sp. GP43
CCGGCACCCGCCACCACACCCCACCCACCATCCGGCACCACCCAGCCACAGCAACAAGATCAAACTAAGCTACGTGGCATTGCCGCCGGAGGCGCTCTTGACTGTCGCTCTTGCTTTTGACTGTCGCCGTAAACCCGACCGCCTGCCCACACCCCCGCCGCCCTGACACGACACGAGGGACCCCTGACCTGCGCCACCAACGGATCCCGTAAACCATGCGCGAAGCCGTAAAAAGCTCCTAAAACCCACCACCCAGCCGCAGACGCCACGCCACCCGCCGCCCACAGACAAGTCACGACCGCCCCGCCCGGAAGGACGCGGCGGCGAACACCAGACGGCGCCGGCTTAAAGGAACCTCAACGCGCGGGTGACGCGGCGCGAGCCCCTGAACAGCACATCGGCCAAGCATTGACGATGAATTGGTGCCTGATGTCCCTTTCACCCCTTTCGCCGCCGCTTGGTGCGTGCGCCCCGTAATCCCCCGGCGGCGTCGTGCGATCATGCCGAAAACGATCGCACGTTCCGGGATCACAGGTGTATTGCGATGTGGCTCCGCAAGCGCTGAACTGACTGACCAATAGGTACGGCCTGCTTACGCTGTCTACCGTCGTCCACATTGTGGCTGTCTTATCGAAAGATCTGGAGGGGGAGCCGTGCGCACCACCAACATGACCAGGATCGCCGCCACCGCGGCCGTGGTGGCCCTGGCCGCCGCGGGCTGCGGCTCGAAGTCGACCGCGAGTTCGAGCTCGTCGGGCTCGACCGGTTCGTCGACCTCCTCGTCGTCCTCGTCCTCGTCCACCTCGGGCGGCTCCGCCTCGAACGCCAACTTCCAGGCGTGCATGGTGACCGACACCGGCGGGATCGACGACCGCTCGTTCAACGCCTCGGCCTGGAAGGGCATGCAGGACGCGCAGAGCGACGGCAAGGCCAAGGTGAAGTACGTCCAGTCGGCGACCGAGAACGACTACGTCACCAACATCACCAGCCTGGAATCCCAGAACTGCAACCTGATCGTCACGGTCGGCGGCCTGATGGCCGACGCCACCGACAGCCAGGCGGCGGCCAAGCCCGGGCAGAACTTCGCGATCGTCGACAACAGCTCGGCGGACAGCAAGACCAACAAGCCGGTGCCGAACGTGCACGGCATGGAGTTCAACACCGCGCAGGGCGGCTTCCTGGCCGGCTACCTGGCGGCCGCGACCTCCAAGTCCGGCGTCGTGGCCACCTGGGGCGGCATGAACATCCCGCCGGTGACCATCTACATGGACGGCTTCTGGGAAGGCGTCCAGTACTACAACACCGCGAAGAGCAAGAGCGTCAAGGTCCTGGGCTGGGACGAGACCAACCCGAGCAGCGGCACCTTCTCGAACTCCTTCACGGACACCAACAAGGGCAAGTCCATCACCGACGGCTTCATCAACCAGGGCGCCGACGTCGTCTTCCCGGTCGCCGGCGGCGCCGGGCGCGGTGCGACCGCCTCGGCCAAGGCGAGCAGCGGCAAGGTCAAGGTGATCTGGGTCGACAGCGACGGCTGCGTCTCGGACAACGAGGACTGCTCGGTGTTCCTGGCCTCGGTGACCAAGGGCATCGAGACCGCGGTGAAGAAGACCGTCGAGGACGCCGCGGCCGGCAACTTCAAGGGCGGCACCCAGGACGTCCTGGACCTGTCCAACGGCGGCACCGACCTGGTGTACGGCCAGCAGCTGGGCTCCTCGATCCCCTCTGACCTGCAGACCGAGATCACGAATCTGAAGTCGCAGATCAGCAGCGGGGCCATCAAGATCAAGTCGTCGTCCCAGCCGAAGTAACACCCTTTCGAGAAGCGATCACGACCGATGCGACTGGAACTCCGTGGCATCACCAAGACGTTCGGGTCGGTGGCGGCGAACTCCGCCATCGACCTGACCGTCGAACCCGGTGAGATCCACTGCCTGTTGGGCGAGAACGGGGCCGGCAAGTCGACCCTGATGAACATCCTCTACGGTCTGCTGACTCCGGATTCCGGACAGATCGTGGTCGATGGACAGACGCGCGAGTTCAAGTCGCCGCGTGACGCGATCGCGGCCGGGATCGGCATGGTGCACCAGCACTTCATGCTGGTCCCGGTGTTCACCGTGGCCGAGAACCTGGTGCTGGGCAACGAGGAGGCGCGCGGCGGCCCGCTGGGCTGGCTGGACCGCCGCAAGGCCAAGGCCGACGTCAAGGAGGTCTCGGCCCGCTACGGCCTGCCGGTCGACCCCGACGCGCTGGTCGAGGACCTGCCGGTGGGCGTGCAGCAGCGCGTCGAGATCGTCAAGGCCCTGATGCGCGACGCCGAGGTGCTGATCCTCGACGAGCCCACCGCGGTGCTCACCCCGCAGGAGACCGAGGAGCTGTTCACGGTCATGCGGGGGCTGAAGGCGGCCGGCAAGTCGGTCGTGTTCATCACCCACAAGCTCAACGAGGTCCGGGCGATCGCCGACCGGATCACGGTCATCCGCCGCGGCGCCGTGGTCGGCAGCGCCGAGCCCACCGCCTCCGCGCGCGAGCTCGCCTCGCTCATGGTCGGCCGCGACGTGCGGCTGGTCGTGGAGAAGGAGCCGCGCGAGCCCGGCGAGGTCGCGCTGAGCGTGAAGAACCTGAAGGTGACCGACGACCGCGGCTTCCTGGCCGTCGACGAGGTCAGCTTCGAGCTGCACGCCGGCGAGGTCCTGGGTGTCGCGGGCGTGCAGGGCAACGGCCAGACCGAACTGGTCGAGGCGCTCACCGGGCTGCGCGCCGCGACCGGCTCCGCGGAGCTGTTCGGCAAGCAGCTGGTCGGCGCCACGCCGCGCGCGGTGCTGCGCCAGGGCCTCGGGCACGTCCCGGAGGACCGGCAGCACGACGGCCTGGTCCCGGACTTCTCCATCGCCGAGAACCTGGTGCTGGACCAGTACGACAACAAGCCCTTCGGCGGCCTGCTGACGCTGGACCTCGACGCGATCGCCAAGAACGGCGCCGACCGGCTGGCCGAGTTCGACATCCGCGCCGAGTCCGAGCGCACCCCGGCCGGCGCGCTGTCCGGCGGCAACCAGCAGAAGGTGGTCGTGGCGCGCGCGCTGCAGCGCGACCCCAGCCTGCTGATCGCCTCGCAGCCGACCCGCGGCGTCGACGTCGGCGCGATGGAGTTCATCCACAAGCGGATCATCGAGCAGCGCGACGCCGGCAAGCCGGTGCTGATCGTGTCCACCGAGCTGGACGAGATCACCGCGCTGTCGGACCGGATCGCGGTGATGTACCGGGGCAAGATCGTCGCGATCGTGCCGCCGGACACCACCAACGAGGAGCTGGGCCTGCTGATGGCCGGCAGCTCGGCGGAGGAGGCCGAGGCGGGCATCGGGAGCATTCCCGCTGCGCGCGAACCGGTCGACGCCGTGCCGGACGCGGTGCCGGACGCCGTGCCGGACGCCGTGCCGGACGCGGTGTCGGATGCCGTGCCCGACGAGGAACCGGCGGTCGAAGCGCCCGCCGCCGAGGAGAGCAGTGAGACCGCCGATGAGTAACCGGCTCAAGCGCATACTCGTCGGGATCAGCTCCGCCAACACCGTCACCGTCACGATCTTGGCGTTCGTGCTGTCGGTGGTGATCGGCGGCATCCTGATGATCCTGTCCGACCAGCACCTGCTGACCGAGTGGGGCTACGTCTTCAGCAAGAACTGGAGCGACGCGCCGACCGACTCCTGGGACAAGGTCTCCAACGGCTACATCGCGATGTTCCACGGCGCGATCTACGACCCGCACGCCAAGCAGGCGCTGCGCCCGATCGAGAACACCATCGTCGAGGCCACGCCGCTGGTCTTCGCCGGACTCGCGGTCGCGCTGCCGTTCCGCGCCGGGCTGTTCAACATCGGCGGCCAGAGCCAGCTGATCATCGGCGCGGTCTTCGCCACCTGGGTCGGCTTCTCGATCTCGGCGCCGATGCCGCTGCACGTGCTGCTGGTCATCATCGCCGGCATCATCGGCGGCGCGCTGGTGGGCGGTCTGACCGGGCTGCTCAAGGCCCGGTTCGGCGCGCACGAGGTGATCAGCTCGATCATGCTGAACAACATCGCGCTCGGCGTGCTGGCCTGGCTGATCAAGACCAAGGCCTTCCACGACCCGAACCGCCAGGACGCGATCAGCAAGCCGGTCAAGAGCACCGCGCTGCTGCCGGCGGTCTCCGGCAGCAGCCCCGAGGTGAACCTCTCGACGGTGCTGGCGATCCTGGCCGTGCTGCTCATCTGGTGGCTGATGACCCGCTCGACGCTCGGCTTCCGGCTGCGCGCCCTGGGCTCCAACCCGGACGCCGCGCGCACCGCCGGCATCTCGGTCTCGCGCAACCAGGTCTACGCGATGCTGCTGGCCGGCGGCCTGATGGGGCTGGTGGCCGTGACCCAGATCAGCGGCACGCTGTCGGCCTCGCACGCCATGACCGCCACCCTGGACAACGGCTTCGGCTTCACCGGCATCACGGTGGCGCTGCTGGGCCGCGGTAAGCCGGTCGGAGTGGCGCTGGCCGCCCTGCTGTTCGGCGCGCTGGACGCCGGCGGCGTGGTCATGGAGGCCGCGACCACGCCGACCGTGCCGCACGACGTGGTCACCGTGGTGCAGGCGGTCATCGTGGTCTTCGTCGCCGCGCCGAAGCTGGTGCAGGAGATCTTCCGGCTGCGGGACGTGCGGCGCGACGGCGCCGCGACCGCGCCGCCGTCGGTCGCCCCGGCCTCGGCCGTGGACTCCGCGGCGGAGGCGGTGTGATGCGCGCCCTGCCGACGTACGTTCCCGAACCGGCCCAGGCGGCCTCGAAGGCGGAGGACAACTGACATGGCCGTAGCGACGATCGCCCCGGCGCCGGCCGTGATAGCCGGCGGCACCGAGGCGGACACCCGGCGGTACACCGCCGGTGCCACGCAGATCATCATGGGCCTGGTGGCCCTGTTCGGCTTCGGCCTGGGCACCCGCACCGCGCACGGCGCCAGCACCACCTTCGGGATGACGCTGGTCTCCAAGCAGGGCACGCACGTCCCGGACTGGATCTTCCCCGCGCGTCCGGCGATCGTCGGGCTGGCGGTGGTCGTCATCGCGCTCGGCGCCGCCCGCATGGCGGTGCAGCTGCCCCGGCGCTGGCGGCTGATCGCGACCTCGGTGGTCCTGTTCTGCTTCACCTTCGCCTTCATGGCCTGGAGCGCCGCGGACCCCAAGGGCGGCGAGCGGCTGGTGCTGCCCTCGGTCCTGGACTCGATGGTGATCGCGGCGGTGCCGCTGGTGCTCGGCGCCCTCGGCGGGGTCGTCGGCGAGCGCTCCGGCGTGGTCAACGTGGCGATCGAGGGGCAGCTGCTGTTCGGCGGGTTCATGACCGCGCTGGTCGGCACGGCCACCGGCAGCCTGTGGATCGGCGTGATCGCCGGCGTCCTGGCCGGCGCGCTGATGGGCCTGCTGCTCGCGGTGCTGGCCATCCGCTACCTGATCGAGCAGGTCGTGCTCGGCGTGGTGCTGAACCTGCTGGCTCTGGGCGTCACCGGCTTCCTGTTCAAGTCGCTGATGCAGACCAACCAGAACTCGTACAACAACCTGACGCCGTTCAGCACGGTCCGGATCCCGGGTCTGGCCTCGCTGTGGGTGATCGGCCCGGTGGTGTTCGACCAGCCGCTCATCGTCTACATCACGGTGTTCCTGGTCGTGGCGGTGCACGTGGGCCTGTTCCACACGCGCTGGGGCCTGCGGACCCGGGCGGTCGGCGAGCACCCGGCCGCCGCCGACACGGTGGGCGTCAAGGTGCTGCGGCTGCGGTACCGCAACGTGATGATCGGCGGCGCCTTCGCGGGTCTGGGCGGCGCGTGGCTGGTCGGCAACGTCGGCAACTTCACGGAGAACATGACCAACGGCAAGGGCTTCATCGCCCTGGCCGCGGTGATCTTCGGCCGCTGGTCGCCGTTCGGCGCGCTGGCCGCGGCGGCGCTGTTCGGCTTCACCGACGCGCTGGCCAGCCAGACCTCGGCGCTGCAGCTGCCGATCCCCTCGGACCTGCTGAGCACGCTGCCCTACGTGGCGACGCTGTTCGCGGTGGCCGGCCTGATCGGCCGGGTGCGGGCGCCCGCCGCCGACGGCAAGCCGTATGTCAAGGGCTAGACGAGAGCTAACCTGATCCGATGAAGACCGAGATCGACTGGGCCGCCCTGCGCACCGCCGCGCGAGAGGCGATGGCGCACGCGTACGTGCCGTACTCGCAGTTCCCGGTGGGCGCGGCGGCCCTGGTCGACGACGGCCGGATCGTCAGCGGCTGCAACGTGGAGAACGCCTCGTACGGCCTGACGCTGTGCGCGGAGTGCGGGCTGGTGTCCGCGCTGCATGCCTCCGGCGGCGGCCGGCTGGTCGCCTTCGCGTGCGTCGACGGCGCCGGCGCGGTCCTGATGCCCTGCGGGCGCTGCCGCCAGCTGCTCTTCGAGTTCGGCGGGAACGAGCTGCTGGTGGATCTGGGCCCTGACACCTCTCCGACGACGATGTCGGAACTCCTGCCGCGGGCCTTCGGCCCCGACAACCTCAGCAACAGCTAGGGAACAGCACATGGACGCCATCACCGTCATCCGCGCCAAGCGCGACCGCGCGGAGCTCACCGACGAGCAGATCGACTGGATCATCGCCGCCTACACCGACGGCCGCGTGGCCGACGAGCAGATGTCCGCGCTGGCGATGGCGATCCTGCTGAACGGCATGAACCGGCGCGAGATCGCCCGCTGGACGCAGGCGATGATCTCCTCCGGCGAGCGCATGGACTTCTCCGCGCTCACCCGCCCGACCGTGGACAAGCACTCCACCGGCGGCGTCGGCGACAAGATCACGCTGCCGCTGGCCCCGCTGGTGGCGGCCTGCGGCGCGGCCGTCCCGCAGCTGTCCGGCCGGGGCCTGGGCCACACCGGCGGCACCCTGGACAAGCTGGAGTCGATCCCCGGCTGGCGCGCCCGGTTGTCGAACGAGGAGATGCTGGCGGTGCTGGCCGAGGCCGGCGCCGTGGTCTGCGCGGCCGGCGACGGCCTGGCCCCGGCCGACCGCAAGCTGTACGCGCTGCGCGACGTCACCGGCACCGTCGAGGCGATCCCGCTGATCGCCTCCTCGATCATGTCCAAGAAGATCGCCGAGGGCACCAGCGCCCTGGTGCTGGACGTGAAGTGCGGAAGCGGCGCGTTCATGAAGGACTTCGCCAACGCCCGCGAACTGGCCGAGACCATGGTCGCCCTGGGCACCGACCACGGCGTGGCCACCACCGCCCTGATCACCGCGATGGACAACCCCCTGGGCCGCACCGCGGGCAACGCGCTGGAAGTGCGCGAGTCGGTGGAGGTCCTTTCCGGCGGCGGCCCCGATGACATCAAGGAGCTAACCCTCGCCCTGGCCCGCGAAATGCTGGCCGCGGCGGGCCTGGACGCCGTAGACCCAGCGGACAAGCTGAAGGACGGCTCGGCCCTGGACGCCTGGAAGCGCATGATCACCGCCCAGGGCGGCGACCCCGACGCGACCCTCCCGACGGCGAAGGAGACCCACGTGGTCACCGCCGACCGGGACGGACTGCTGGTCGGCATGGACTCCTTCAAGGTCGGCGTGGCCGCCTGGCGCCTCGGCGCGGGCCGCGCCCGCAAGGAGGACGCGGTCCAGGCCGGCGCCGGCGTGGAGTGGCATGTGGTCCCCGGCGACGCCGTGACGGCCGGCCAGCCGCTGTTCACGCTGCACACCGACACCCCCGAGGCATTCGACTCGGCGCTGGAAAGCCTGGCGGGCGCTTGCGAATTCGCGGCCGCCGGGACCGAGTTCACTCGGTCGCCGCTTGTTTTGGACCGAGTCGCCGCTTCGAACCGGTAATGTCTGTCCATGGATGAAGAGCTGATTCGCAGGGCTCCGAAGGCCCTGCTGCACGACCACCTCGACGGTGGTCTGCGCCCCCAGACGGTCATCGAACTGGCCGACCAGTACGGCTACACCAACCTCCCCGAGTACGACGGCACCGCCGACGGCCTCGGCCGGTGGTTCGCCGAGGCCGCGGACTCCGGGTCGCTGCCGCGCTATCTGGAGACCTTCGAGCACACGGTCGGCGTGATGCAGCACGCCGACGCGCTGTTCCGGGTGGCCGCCGAGTGCGCCGAGGACCTGGCCGCCGACGGGGTGGTCTACGCCGAGTCGCGGTACGCGCCCGAGCAGCATCTGGAAGCCGGGCTGAGCCTGGACGAGGTCGTGGAGGCGGTGGACGCGGGCTTCCGCGAGGGGGAGCGGCGGGCCGCCGCCGCGGGGCACCGGATCCGGGTCGGGACGCTGCTGACCGCGATGCGGCACGCCGCGCGCTCCTCGGAGATCGCCGAACTCGCGGTGCGGCACCGGGACCGGGGCGTGTCAGGGTTCGACATCGCCGGGGCCGAGGCCGGCTATCCGCCCACCCGGCACCTGGACGCCTTCGAGTACCTGCGCCGGGAGAACTTCCACTTCACGATCCACGCCGGGGAGGCCTTCGGGCTGCCCTCGATCTGGGAGGCGCTGCAGTGGTGCGGCGCGGACCGGCTGGGCCACGGCAACGCCATCATGGACGACATCCTGGTGGACGCCGACGGCAAGGCGACGCTGGGCCGGCTGGCCGCGTACGTGCGGGACAAGCGCATCCCGATGGAGATGTGCCCCACCTCGAACCTGCAGACCGGGGCGGCGCGCTCCTACGAGTCCCACCCGATCGGGTTGTTGCGGGAACTGCACTTTCGGGTGACGGTGAACACCGACAACCGGCTGATGAGTTCGACCTCGATGACGCGTGAGTTCACCGAACTGCACAAGGCCCACGGGTACACGCTCGAGGACATGCAGTGGTTTACGATAAACGCTTTGAAGTCCGCGTTCCTGCCCTTTGACCAGCGGCTGGAGCTGATCAACGAGCACGTGAAGCCAGCCTATGAGCAGCTTCGCGCCGAGGCGTCGCCGCCCTCTGCTTAAGGGATTCGGCAGGGAGTGGAAGGGTTCCACGGCGTTCTGTTAGGAAGCCGGGGAACTCACCTCTTCGGCGGAGGACGTGTTGGGGTCCGCCCTCGGAAGTCGGTACCTTGCGTATTCGCCGCATCGCACACCGCGATCGCGGTCCCCTATGCAATCCGCGAGGTATCACCGATGTCGAAGGTCACTCCCAGCGCGCTCCGCGGTCTGAGCGTCGCCGCCGGCACCGTCGGTCTGGCCGCCGTCGGGGCGGCGGCCATGGCCGGCCAGGCCGACGCGGCCGTCGCAGGCCCGGCGGGCCTGGCCGGCGGCGGTCTACCGGTGTCGTCCAACGCCGTCCCCGCGGTCTTCGGCGCGGTCGCCCACAACAATGGGACGATCGCCGGCATCCCCCTGTCGCACTTCCCGGTGGTCAGCCAGCTGCCGGGGATGATGAGCGACGCCTCGCCGACCTCCGACTCGCTGCCGGGGCTGGGCTACGCGGACCTCGGCGAGGTGCCGCTGACCCGCAGCCGTCCGGTGCCGGGCGAGCAGGTCGCGCAGGGTGAGCGCACCACGCACATCGCGCGGCACGCCGCCCCCGCGCCGTCCTTCCCGCCGGCCGCGGCCCCGGTGCCGCAGGCGCCCGCCCCGATGGCGGCCCCGGCGGCCCCGGCGGCGCAGGCCCCGGCCGCCGCGGCCCCGAAGGCGCAGACCGGCCCGCTCGACAACGTGACCAACGCCTTGCACGGCCTGCCGGTCCTCGGCGGCCTCACCGGCGGCCTGCCGCTGGGCGGTCTGCCGGGCCTGGGCGGTCTGACGAACCTGGGCGGCTGAGACCGGCGCCACGGCTCCGTGGCGCTCGGAATCCCCTGCCCCACCAGGGCTTCTCAAGCCCGCACCACCGGAAGCGGCACAAGCCGCCCGGCACCAAGCTCTCCCACCACGAACCCTGGCCGGCGACAGTGAAGACCGTCGGCCCGGATGCCACCCGTGCGATCAGGGCACGGACCCAACCCGGCGCGAAGCCGGTTCACATAGCTGATCTTTCCGGCGGCCGCGCCGATCCCCGCACCGGGGGTCGCGCGGCCGTCGCGCTGTGTCAGGTGCGGGGAGGTATCAGTTACCGGGCTGTATCAATTTCCCGTCAGCGCCTTGGTCGTCTCCGGAGCGGAGGGCTTGACGGCCGCGACGCCGGCCTCCCCGCCGGCGTCGAGGACGACCCCCTCCGGGCAGTCCTGCCAGCCCGTGTCCTCCCCGGTGTCCGTGAAGATGAGCCGGGTGCTCGGGTTGCGGTTGTCGCGATGCTGGATCCACCACTGGTCGAAGGTGCAGTACAGCTGCTGTTGGGCGAGCGTGCCGAGCCTGGTCGGGCTGGACACGTAGAACTCGTGCGCCTGGCCGCCCGGCTTGATGGTGACACCCGGCGGCACATAGGTCGTGTACTGCTGTACCTGCTCGTCGGCGGACAGCTGGGCGAGCTGGTTCGGCAGGTCGGTCAGGCTCGGAGCGGTGGCGACCGGCCGGTTGATCATCGTGCCCGGTCCCTTGTTGATGCTCGAGATCAGGAACACCGAGACGGTGTACGGGTACTGCGACGGGGACACCGACTGCGGGCTGCTCGACGGGGACTCGCCGAAGGGCTCGTTCTGCGCGAAGTTCACCCCTGTGGGCTGCACGCCGCACCCGGTGGCGACCAGCGCGACGACGGCGGCGATCCCCGCGACGGCCTTGCCCCGGCTCATTCCGGCATCCCCTGCGCCGGGACAGTCGCCCGCAGCGGCAGCCGAAGGGTGAAGACGGCACCGCCCTCGGGGTGGTTGCCGCCGGTCAGCTCGCCGCCGTGGATGTGCGCGTTCTCGTAGGCGATCGACAGCCCCAGGCCGCTGCCCTCGGAGCGGACGCGGGCCTTGTCGGCCTTGTAGAAGCGCTCGAAGATGTGCTCCAGGGCGTCCGGGGGGATGCCCGGTCCGTGGTCGCGGACCTGCAGGACCAGGTTCGGTCCGAACGTGCCGATGGACAACTCCACTGGTCCTTCCCCGCCGTGCTTTATCGCGTTGCCGACCATGTTGGCCACGATCACGTCGATCCTGCGCTGGTCCACGGTGACGATCAGGCTCGGCGGGACGTTCATGGCGACGCGGCCGGTCCAGCCGCGGGTGTCCAGGCAGCCCGCCACCAGCGCCACCAGGTCGACGTCCTCGCGCCGGAGCTGCGCGGTGCCGGCGTCGAAGCGCGAGACCTCCATCAGGTCCTCGACCAGCCGGGCCAGCCGCCGGGTCTCGGCCACGATGAGCTGGGCCGCCGGCGCGCTCTCGTCGCCCACGTCGGTCGCCTCCTCGAGGAGGTCGGTGACGGCGGTCATCGCGGTCAGCGGGGTGCGCAGCTCGTGCGAGACGTCGGCGACGAAGCGCCGGGACGCCGCCTCCAGCGAGCGCAGTTCGGCGATGGAGCGTTCCAGGGCCTCGGCGGTCTCGTTGAAGGTGCGCGAGACGTCGGCGACCTCGTCGTTGCCCTTCACCTCGACGCGGGTGTCCAGCTTGCCGGCGCCGAGCCTGCGCGCCGCGATCCCCAGGCGCCGCAAGGGGAGCAGGACGCCGCGGGAGGCGAACAGGCCCAGCAGCAGCGATATGGCTATCGCCACGGCCGAGGCGATCGCGGAGTTCTGCGCGAGCCGCGTCAGGTCCTCCTGCTGCGGCTCCAGGCTGACGAAGTCGTAGACCTCGATCCCGTTGGGCTGCACCGAACTGCCGATGATCAGGTACGGCTGGTTGTTGATCGTCGCCCGCTGCCAGGCGATGTTGTTCTGGGCCGCGGTGCGCAGCGCGGCCGGAATCGAGTCGTAGCTCAGTGAGTTGTCGGTCGAGAAGTCCGGTATCCCCGTGCGGTGCAGGTACCAGGTCGTGCCGCTGGCCTGCTGGAGTTTGTAGGCGATGGTGGTCAGGCTGGTGGTCAGGCTGGCCGCCTGCGGCTGCGTCGAGGGGCGCGCGTTCTCGAGCGATTCCTGGTTGTTGCTGACGGCGGCCTTGAACTGGAGCACCGAGGTCTGGTTCATGCGGGTCATCAGCGACTGGCGGGTCAGGACGTAGGAGACCCCGGTCACCGCCACCGACGTCATCAGCGCCACCGCCGCGAACGCCGCCAGCAGCCGCATCCGCAGCCCGGTCAGCCGCAGCGGCCGCTTGTGCCGGCGGCGCTCCCGGTCCGCACGACGGGGCAGCTCCTGCACCTTCGCCGCCTTCGGCGCGGACTTGGCGCCCTTCGGCTTTTCCTTAAGCACGTTGCACACTCAAGCATTCGTCGCTGACAGCGAGCAAGCCAGTGCTCTGTGTGACTTCACTCGGAGCGTCGGTGCGGATACGGATGCCGATGCCGATGCCGATTTCGATGCCGATGCCGATGCCCATGTCGGCCGAGGCGGGACCGGTCACCGCGCTCATCGCGGCGGATCCAGGCGGTAGCCGACGCCGCGGACGGTCTTGATCAGCGTCGGTTCGGCCGGGACGTCCTCCACCTTCGCGCGCAGGCGCTGCACGCAGGCGTCGACCAGGCGGGAGTCGCCGAGGTAGTCGTGCTCCCAGACCAGACGCAGCAGCTGTTGCCGGGACAGGGCCTGGCCGGCGTGCCGGGAGAGTTCCATCACCAGCTTCAGCTCTGTCGGGGTCAGCGGGATCGGCACGCCGCGTTTGCTCACCGTCATCGCCGAGCGGTCCACGGTCAGGTCGCCGTAGACCGCGATGTCGCTGGTCTCGCGCTCGCCGCGGCGCAGGACCGCGCGGATGCGGGCGTCCAGGACGCGCGGCTGGACCGGCTTCACGACGTAGTCGTCGGCGCCGGATTCCAGGCCCACCACCACGTCGATGTCGTCGCTGCGGGCGGTGAGCAGGATGATCGGGAGCTGCTCGGTGCGGCGGATCTGGCGGCAGACCTCGAAGCCGTCCACGCCCGGCAGCATCACGTCCAGGACGATCAGGTCGGGGCGCACGGTCTTGTAGGAGGCCAGCGCCTCCTCGCCGCTGGCGGCCACGGCGACCTGGTGGCCCTGGCGGGTCAGCGCGAGCTGGAGCGCCGTGCGGATGGCGGCGTCGTCTTCGACCAGGAGCAGGGACGGCATGGCTCACATTCTGCCTTGAGCTGGGCGGCTCTCAGGAAGTCTTCAGGGAGGGGCTGTTGCACGCCTGTGACACGTCGGCGACGAAGCGCGGAAGGGCGGCAGCGAGCCTTCTAGACATGACGGACCATGCCCCCGACGTACGCGGCCCGCGAGACGACTTCACGGAGTACGTCGCCACGCGCCGCTCGACGCTGCTGCGCGCGGCCTGCCAGCTCACCGCCAACCCCGCCGACGCCGAGGACCTGCTGCAGGAAGGCCTGGTCAAGGTGTACGGGGCGTGGCACCGCATCGCCGACAAGCGAGTCGCGCACGCCTACGTGCGGCGCACCATGTCGAACCACCAGATATCGCAATGGCGGCGGCACCGCGTCGAGGAGTACCCGGCCTCCGACGAGCTGCCGGACTCGGCGGTGTGGGACCTGGACACGGAGCGTGTCGAGTTGCGCACGGTCCTGCATCACGCACTGGCCGCGCTCCCGCACCGCGACCGGCAGGTTCTGGCACTGCGCTACTACGGCTCGTACACGGACTCCGAGATCGCCGAGCGGCTGGGTATGTCGATCGGTACGGTGAAGTCCACGTTGTGGCGCGCGTTGAGGAAACTGCGCGAGAACGGCGCGGTGCGCACATTGCACGCCGACTTGGTCGCCGCCTGAGTGCGCCCGACCACACGTTTGGGACCCGTAGTACCGCAGGCCCTTGTATTTCTTTGGTAAAGCCAAACCGGCGTCAATCCATAGATAACGCGATGACCTGAACGTTTTGTGTTCACGCGCCCCTGGTTGTGTGGAAGGCTGTTCGGCGAAGACTGACCGACTCACAGTTAGGGGCTAGAGGTCATGCCTCCGATAGCTCAGCGCCTTCGCGAACCGGCGGCCTTTGTGCTGCTCGCTTTCGGCGCGCTAAGCACGCTGTTCAACACGATCACGTTCCTGTTCGGGCCGGGGGAGAGCAACAACGGGCTCGGTGGCGGACCGTCCTTCTCCGACCGCGCGGCGATGCAGGTGTCGAACCTGCTGAGCGTCGTGGTCGTGGCCGCCCTGGTCGGCGCGGTGTACCTGGCGCACTCGCCGGCGCACCTGAAGAACGCCAAGGTCCTGACACTGCTGTCGCTGGCGACCCTGGGCGTCGCGGACCTGTTCGGGGTGGTCGCGCTGTTCTCGGCCTTCGGCGCCAACGGCGCGACCGGCTGGGACAAGACCTCGACCTTCTTCATCTCCCTGGGCCAGCTCGGCGTCGCCGGCATCGGCAGCTGGCTGGTGCTGGGCTACTTCCAGCAGCACCAGCCCGCCGCCCCGGCCCCCGGCTTCCAGCCGCAGCAACAGCAGCAGTGGGGCCCCGCGCCGCAGCAGCAGCAGTGGCAGCAGCCGCCGGCGCCGCAGCAGCAGCCGCAGCCGCAGGGCCAGCAGCAGCCCTGGGGCCCGCCGCCCCAGCAGCAGGCCCCGCAGCAGCCGGGCCCGCAGCAGCCGCCGGCGCCGCAGTGGGGCCAGCCGCAGCCGCAGGGCGACGCCGACTCGATGATGACGCAGGCGATCCCGACGGTGCCGCCGGCGCCGCAGGGGCAGCAGCAGCCGCCGCAGCAGGACGGCGGACTGGGGATCGGGAACTGGACCGCGGAGTGACGCTGCGGTTTTAGCAGGAGACACGGGGAGGGCCGGCCAATGGCCGGCCCTCCTGCATGTTCGGGGGCGGGGCAGTACGCGCGGATCCGGTTTCGCGACAGGGTTCGCGGGGCGAGGGCGCGGGCGCGGCTCGGCTGCGGGGGGATGAGCGAGTTCGCAGCCGGATTGATGCGCTGGGCGATATCGCTGGACCCGGGAAGGGATTAGCCCGGCGGCCGAGCAGCCGCGCCCTGGTGGCCGATCGAGTCGCAGCCAGCCCCGAAATGCGGCTGCGATCGGCGGGCCCGGCAACCGATCAGCGCAGCAGCCGCCCCACCAACGGCACCTCCCGCAGCGGCAGCCCGTCGTGCAGCGGCGCGGTGACCGGCAGCGTCGACAGGTCCATGCCGGCCACCGGCACGTGCAGGTTGTTCGACAGCAGGTCCAGCGGGGTGTGCGCGAGCGGGTACAGCTGGGTGGCGGCGAGGGCGCCGGCGGCGTGGTGGAAGGTCGCCATGGCCGCGGCGGACCCGGCGTCGGCGGCGGGGTCGTCGCTCTGGGCGGCGTGGGCTGCCGGGGCGGCGGTGAGGGCCAGGCCGGAGAGGGCGGCGAGGCCGAGGGCTCGGCGGGTGGGGTATTTGGACATGTCCGCTCCAACGACCGCGGGTGCCCCGCCGTTACGACGGGGCACCCGGTGGTGGGTTGTGCGGGGTGTGCTCAGATGCCGATCGGGTGCCAGACCGTCTTCGTCTCCAGGAACGGCTTCATGCGGGACAGTCCCGGGTCCGTCGTCCAGTCTTGGCCGGCGGTGGGGCGCACGACGCGCTTCAGGTTCTCCGCGGCCGCGATCTCCAGGTCGCGGGCCAGGTCCGAGCCGGCCGGGACGCCTGCCAGGTCCAGGGCGTTCACGTCCAGGTGCGAGGCCAGCCACGGGGCCAGCTCCGCGGTGCCGCCGGTCAGGATGTTGACGACGCCGCCGGGCAGGTCGGAGGTCGCCATCACCTCGCCGAGGGTGACCGCCGGGAGCGCCGAGGCGTCCGGGGCCACGGCCACGACCGCGTTGCCGCCGACGATCGCCGGGGCGATCACCGACGTCAGTCCGAGCAGCGTCGGCGTGGCCGGGGCCAGGAGTGCCACCACGCCGGTGGGCTCCGGCGAGGAGATGTTCCAGTACGGCCCGGCGACCGGGTTGGCCGCGCTGAGCACCTGCGCCAGTTTGTCCGACCAGCCCGCGTACCAGACCCAGCGGTCGACGGTGGCGTCGACCTGCGCGTAGGCCGCGTCCGTCGTGATCCCCTCGACGCCGGCGATCTGCTGCGCGAACTGGTCGCGGCGCTCCTCCAGCATCTCCGCGATCCGGTACAGGATCTGGCCGCGGTTGTACGCCGTCGCCTTGGCCCAGCCCGGCTGGGCCGCGCGGGCGGCGCGCACCGCGTCGCGCGCGTCCTTGCGCGACGCCTGCGCCGCGTTGGCGATGAACTCACCAGTGCTCGCCGTCACGGCGTAGCTCCGTCCACTCTCCGAACGCGGGAAGGCGCCGCCGATGTAGAGCTTGTAGGTCTTGCGCACGGAGGAACGGGAGGAGGTGGAGGCGATCGGCGCGGCCGGGGCGGTCGCGGCGGCCTCGACCGCGGGAGCGGCCTCGGCGGCAACCGTCGCCGACACCGCCTTGGCGGCCTTGGCGCTCTCGGCGGTCTTGGCCGTCTTGGCGGCAGCCGTCGCCGGCGCGGCCTTGGCGGGCTTGACCGCCTTGGCGGCCTTCTTCTTCGTCTCAGACATCGAGGTAAGCCTCCAGACCGTGGCGCCCGCCCTCGCGGCCGTACCCGGACTCCTTGTACCCGCCGAACGGCGAGGTGGGGTCGAAGCGGTTGAACGTGTTCGCCCACACCACGCCGGCCCGCATCCGCTGGGCCAGCCACAGGATCCGCGAACCCTTGTCGGTCCACACGCCGGCGGACAGGCCGTAGGCGGTGTTGTTGGCCTTCTCCACGGCCTCGGCCGGGGTCCGGAACGTCAGGACCGACAGCACCGGCCCGAAGATCTCCTCGCGCGCGATCCGGTGCGCCTGCGACACCCCGGTGAAGATGGTCGGGGCGAAGAAGAACCCGCGCTCGGGCAGCTCGCACGGCGGCGACCAGCGCTTCGCGCCCTCGGCCTCGCCGGCCTCGGTCAGGGTCCGGATCCGGGCCAGCTGCTCGGCGGAGTTGATGGCGCCGATGTCGGTGTTCTTGTCCAGCGGGTCGCCCACGCGCAGCGTCTTCATCCGCTCGCGCAGCCGGTCCACGACCTCCTCGGCCACCGACTCCTGCACCAGCAGCCGGGACCCGGCGCAGCAGACGTGCCCCTGGTTGAAGAAGATCCCGTCGACGATGCCCTCGATCGCCTGCTCCAGCGGGGCGTCGTCGAAGACCAGGTTCGCCGCCTTGCCGCCGAGCTCCAGGGTCACCTTCTTGGAGGTGCCGGCGACCTGCTTGGCGATCATCCGGCCGACCTCGGTCGAGCCGGTGAAGGCGACCTTGTCCACGCCCGGGTGCGAGACCACGGCCGCGCCGGTGGCCCCGGCGCCGGTGACGATGTTCACCACGCCCGGCGGCAGATCGGCCTGCTGGCAGATCTCCGCGAACAGCAGCGCGGTCAGCGGGGTCGTCTCGGCGGGCTTGAGGACCACCGTGTTGCCGCACGCCAGCGCCGGCGCGACCTTCCACGCCAGCATCAGCAGCGGGAAGTTCCACGGGATCACCTGGCCGGCGACGCCCAGCGGCTGTGGGTTCGGCCCCAGGTTCGCGTAGCCGAGCTTGTCGGCCCAGCCGGCGTAATAGAAGAAGTGCGCGGCGGCCAGCGGGATGTCGACGTCGCGCGACTCCCGGATCGGCTTGCCGTTGTCCAGCGACTCCAGAACGGCCAGCTCCCGGGCCCGCTCCTGGATGATGCGCGCGATCCGGAAGATGTACTTGGCGCGCTCGGCACCGGGCATCTTCGACCAGACCTGGTCGTAGGCGCGGCGCGCGGCGGCCACGGCGCGGTCCACGTCGGCGGCGTCGGCCATCGCGACCTCGGCCAGCACCTCCTCGGTGGCCGGGTTGACCGACTTGAAGGCGCCGCCGGAGCCCTCGGTGAACTCGCCGTCGATGAACAGACCGTAGGACGGCTTCAGGTCGACGACCGAGCGGGACTCGGGCGCCGGGGCGTATTCGAACAAGCCTGTGTTCGCCATGAGATCAGTCCACCGTCACGTAATCGGGGCCGGAGTACACGCCGGTGGCGAGCTTGCGGCGCTGCAGCAGCAGGTCGTTGAGCAGGCTGGAGGCGCCGAAGCGGAACCAGTCCGGGTCCAGCCAGTCCGGGCCGGCGGTCTCGTTGACCGTCACCAGGTACTTGATCGCGTCCTTGGCGGTCCGGATGCCGCCGGCCGGCTTCACGCCGACCTGCCGGCCGGTCTGCGCGCGGAAGTCGCGGACCGCCTCCAGCATCAGCAGGGTCACCGGCAACGTGGCGGCCGGGCTGACCTTGCCGGTGGAGGTCTTGATGAAGTCGGCGCCGGACAGCATCGCCAGCCAGGAGGCGCGCATGACGTTGTCGTAGGTGGCCAGCTCGCCGGTCTCCAGGATCACCTTCAGGTGGGCGTCGTGCCCTCCCGTCTGGCAGGCCGCTTTCACGGCGGCGATCTCATCGGCGACGGCGGCGTACCGGCCGGCCAGGAAGGCGCCGCGGTCGATCACCATGTCGATCTCGTCGGCCCCGGCCTCGACCGCCGCGGCGGTGTCGGCCAGCTTCACGGCCAGCGGCGCCCGGCCGCTGGGGAACGCGGTGGCTACGGCGGCCACCTTGACCCCGGTGCCGGCCAGCGCCTCCTTGGCGGTGCCGACCATGTCGCCGTAGACGCAGATGGCCGCCACGCTCGGGCAGTCCGGCTGGTCCGGTTCGGGGTGGGCGCCCTTGGCGCACAGCGCCCGGACCTTGCCCGGGGTGTCGGCGCCCTCCAGCGTGGTCAGGTCGACCATGCGCACGGCCAGGTCCAGGGCCCGGGCCTTCGCGGTGGTCTTGATCGATCGGGTCCCCAGCTTGGCGGCACGGGCGTCGGCGCCCACCTGGTCCACCGGCGGCAAACCGTGGAGGAGGCGGCGCAGGCCCGCGTCGTCGAGGGCGAGTTGTGCGGTCACGGGACCACGGTAGACGGTGCCCTCCACGTGGAGAAATGGCAGGTCTTGACGATCACCGATCGGTCACAATCGGTTCTCGGTCTCGGAGGGTGGGACGGGGGGTGGCAGAATCGGGTGTATGCGACTGAAATCCCCGGCCTCGACAGACGGCGCGACGGCGTCGTCCGCCGAGAAGCCCACCGCTTACCGCACCATCGGCTCCCTTGGGACCGGTGCCCTGCTGGTGGTCTTCGGCGCGATCTTCCTGTTCGCGTTCGGCCTGAGTTCGGACAAGCACCCGGTCGGCTCCACGGTCGGGCTGCTGATGGTGGTCAGCGGCATAGTCGGCGGCCTCTACCCGGCCGCCTACAGCCACACCGACCGCCTGTCGATCCGCAACCCCTTCCGGCGCATCGACATCAGCTGGCCGCGCGTGGAGAACATCTCGGCGCGGCTGTCGATGGTGATCGAGACCGTCCCGGAGGAGGGCAAGGCGCGCAAGTTCACGGTCTGGGCCATCCCGGTCTCCATGCACGAGCGCCGCAAGAACGACCGCGTGGTCGCCAAGAAGGTCCGCACGGCCCGCGCCGAGTCGGCCAAGCAGGCCGCCAGCGGCGGCGACCTGGCCGGCAGCGCGCTCGGTGCCGCCGGCTACGGCCGGCCCAAGACCCTGCGCGAGGACCCGGTCGAGACCATGGCCTTCGCCGACCAGGCGGTCGTGGAGATGCGCGACCGCAGGCGGATGTGCACGACGGCGATGGAGAAGGCGGCGCCGACCACGGTGACGTGGACCTGGTACACGGTGGTGCCGTTCGGTGTGAGCGTCGCGCTGCTGGTCGCGGCCGTCGTGGGGGCCTTCTGATCCGAGGTGGGCCTCAGCCGGTGATCCGCGCCCCGATGCCGTCGAGCAGGAAGTCCAGCCCGATCCGGAAGGTCTCGTCGGCATCCAGGTGCGCGGCGTTCCGCACGACCGTGGCCAGCGCGGGGAACCGGCCCTCGGCGAAGGTGCGCGTCAGGTAGGGCCCGGTGGCGGCCTGCCACTGCTCCTGGTCCATCCCGGTGGCCCGTTCGGCGCGGCGCTCGGCGATCTCGCGGCGCACGGCGCCGATCACGTACGCCCGGACGGCGCTGATCACCGGCATGACGGCGTCCACCTCGACGGCGCCGCCGAGCCCGGAGACCACGGCCTCGCCGGTGGCCAGGGCGAGCGGGCCGAGCTGTGGCCGCCCGCCGATCAGGTCGGCCAGCCACTCGTGCCGGTGCACGGTGAGCCGTGTGCCCTCGGCGTACGAGCGCAGCACCTCCCGCCAGCCGTCGCCGTCCGGCCGGACCTCGGCGTGGACCGCGTCGACCATCAGGTCGAGCAGCTCGTCCTTGGTGTCGATGTAGCCGTAGAGCCGCATCGGCCCGACGTCCAGCACGCCGGCGACCTTGCGCAGCGACACCGCGGCCAGGCCGTCCGCGTCGGCCAGGCCGATCGCGGCCCGGACGATCCGCTCCCGGCTCAGCGGGGCCGGCGCCGGCCGGCTCGGCGGCTCCGGCCTCTCCCACACCACCATGGCGCCGACCTTACAGCGGGTGAGCACGCCCGCCGTCACGATACAGTGTATCGGCCAATACAGTGTATCGAGGAGGCGTCATGGGAATCGCCGTGGTCGGAGCCGGCTTGGGCGGACTGGTCCTGGCCCGAGTACTGCACCTGCACGGGATCGAGGCCGTCGTGTACGAACGCGAAGCGTCGCGCGACGCACGCGGCCAGGGCGGCATGCTCGACATCCACTCCGGGCAGCGCGCCCTGCGCGAGGCCGGCCTGATCGACGCGTTCTTCGCGATCGCCCGCGGCGAGGGCCAGGACATGCGCCTCCTCGAACCGGACGGCACCCTGCTGCTCCAGGAGGACACCCCCGACGACGCCCCGCTCCTGCGCCCCGAGGTCGATCGCGCCGATCTGCGCGCACTGCTGCTGGACTCCCTCCCCGAGGGCACGGTGCGCTGGGGCCGCGCGTTCCGCTCCGCCGACAATGGCCTGCTGCACTTCGCCGACGGCAGCGACGCGCCCTACGGCCTCCTGGTCGGCGCCGACGGCGCGCAGTCCCGGGTCCGAGCCCTGCTCACCGACGCCCGCCCGGCGCACATCGGCAAGAACGTCGTCGAGATCGGCATCCCCGACATCGACCGCAGGTATCCCGACCTCGCGGCGATGGTCGGACGGGGCACCTACTGGGCCCTCGGCGACGGGATATCCCTGGCGGCACAACGCAATGGGGACGGCCGCGTCCGCATCGGAGTGAGCTTCTACAACACCCCCGAGGACTGGTTCGCCACCAGCGGAATCCCCTTCGAGGATCCGGCGGCGGCGAAGGCCCGGCTGATCGAACTCCTCCCCGGCTGGGACTCCCGGTTCGCAGCCCTGATCCAGGCCTGCGACGACACGGTCATGCCGCGGTCGATCAGCACCCTGCCAGTGGGCCTGACCTGGTCGTCGAGGCCGGACGTCACGCTGGTCGGCGACGCCGCGCACCTGATGCCGCCGACCGGGCAGGGCGCCAACCTGGCGATGCTCGACGGCGCCGTGCTCGGCCAGGCGCTGGCCGCGCACCCGGACGACTTCGCTGCCGCTGTCGCGGAGTACGAACGCGAGATGTTCGAGCGCACCGGCGCCGCCGCGCGGAGGTCCGCGGAGATGCACGAGATGCTGTCGTCGCCCGACGCCGCCCGGAAGCTGCTGGCGTTCTTCCAGCCGGGGTGAGAGTTCTGCGCCCTCAGTCGCTCAGCTGCTCAGCTGCCCAGTTGCTCAGCTGCCCAGCTCCCACTCGACGTGCGGCGACAGCGCCCGGAGGAAGTCGGCGGCGTCGAACATCGCGCCGGCGGAGGCGATGCCGGTCGTCCTGGTCCGGCCGGTGAGGATCCGCTCGACCGCCTCCACCGCGAGCGGCGCGCTGACGGCGTAGATGTCCTGGCCGGCGGCCGTGGCGCGGCGTTCGACACCGTCGCGGCGCAGGACCACGTCGACCAGGAAGGTCTGCGCCGAGCGGCCGCGGTCGTCGACCGGCGCCGGTGCGGGCGTCTCCGGCGCCGCGAGTTCGGCGGCTGCCTTGGCGGTCAAGTAGGTGCGGACTTCCGGGATCGGCAGGTGGCTCGGGATGGTGACGGCGTCGGCGAGGGTGAACTCGGTGACCGGGCTGGAACCCAGCGGCTCCGGGAACGGCCAGGGCACAACCTGAGGCTGCTCGTCGTGGTAGGCGAGCTGTCCGCCGGTGAAGCGGACGCGGCGGCCTCCGCGCCGCTCGCGCGAGACCACGCCCGATCCCCGCGTTCCGGGAGTGGGGTGCCAGCTGCTCAGTCCGTAGGCGACGTGGGCTTCGTCGGCCTCCGTCCAGTCGCCCATCGCGACGGTCGCCAGCATGTCCGCCAGGCCGCCGTAGAACGCCATCGCCGGCACCACGGCGACGCCGGCCTCGCGCGCCTGCTCGGCGGACTCGGCGAAGGTGTCGGCGTTCGCTTCGATCTCGGCCGCCACGTCGACGTACGGGATGCCGGCCCGCAGTGCCGCGGCGAGCACCGGGGCGGCGGTCGCGGCGAACGGCCCGGCACAGTTGATCACCGCGTCCGCGTCCTTGAGCATGCGGTCCAGGGCGTCCGGGTCGTCGACGGAGGCCGGCCGGGTCTCGAGCCGGGGGTCATCGGCTGCGAGTTCGTGAAGCTTCGCCTCGTCGCGGCCTGCCGGGATCGGACGGTATCCGCGGTCGCGCAACTCCGAGAGCATGAACCGTCCGGTATGCCCGTAGGCCCCGTACACCACTACACCCTGCGTCGATCCCATGATCTCCCCTTCGATTCGGTTGATCCACGCTATAGCGGGCCGCAGGGCCGGCCAGAGGACCGAACACGCCAAAAAAGGGGACCGAAGACGTCAGCCTTCCCGCAGCAGCGACGGCACACTCCCGTGCCGCCGTTGCACGGCACGCCGATAGGCGCGCGCGTCGCTGTAGCCGAGGCGCACCGCGACCGAACTGACCGGCAGCGCGGTGTCCCGCAGCAGCGCCATTTCCCGCTGGCTTCGCAGCCGGTCGAGCTCGCGGCGCCAGCTGGTCGCGTTGTCTTCCAACCGCCGTTGCAGGGTGCGCGGACTGAGCGCCAGGCGGTGCGCCACTCCCGACAGCGACGCAGCGTCCTGCTCCGCTGCCGCTGCGAGTGCGATCCGGAAGGCGTCGATCCACTGCGCGACCGGCCTGGCGGCGGCGAGTGTGAGATCGGCGTGCCGGGTCAGGAGTGCCCCGAGTCCCGGCTGGGATTCCGGCAGCGGTGCGCGAAGGTCGTTGTCCCGAAAGGTGATCGCGGTGTCCGGCGCCCCGAAATCGATGTCCCTGGTGCCCAGTGCGGTGTAGAGGGCTCGCGGATCCTTCGGCGCCTGCTGCCGGAACGTCATGCGCAGCGGGAGGACCGGCCGGCGTGCGGCCTCGCGCATCCGGCGCAGATACAGCGCGACGGCGAAGACCTCGACGGCCTCGACCACCTCCGGCACCGCCGCACCGCTGGAGTGTCGCAGGATCCTGCGATCGCCGTCGGGCAGGAGCGCGGCCCGCTCCGCCGCCGGGTCGCCGACCGCGGGCAGGTAGGCGATCACGCGCTCGGTGGTCTCCAGGAGGTTCGCGCCTGCGGCGAACATGTAGTCCCACGCACCGAGGCTGCCCAACGCGCTGGACTCGACCACCAGCGCGCCGACCGCGCTGCCCCGGCCGGCCGAGATCAGCTGCTCCCACAAGGCGTTCATGGTCCCGGTGGAGACCCGGGCCAGGTCGTCGGCGAGCACCTCGGGGGCGAGATCGGGCCGGTCGGCGAACCGCGCCGGATCGGCTCCGCTGTCGTGGACCGCGGCCAGTACGAGCCGCGCGAGGTGGGCGGACACCGAGCCTTCGGACACGGCTGAACAGTAGCGGACCGCTGGGCCGCTGGTCAGGGGTGCGCGGCTGCGGGGATCAGGCCCGGCTCACGATGACGCGGCCGCTGGCCGTCGGCGGCCGTGACGGCCGGCCGGACGGACGGGCGGGCGGGCGGACGGGCGGGCGGGCGGACGGACGGACGGACGGCATCGGTGTGCTGATAAGCGCCGATGCCGCCCGACAGGTGTGACTGATTCAGGCGGGCTGCCCGAACCTAAGCGAACTACTGAACCTAAGCGAACTGCGCGAACCACTCGTCGAGGCCGGCCCGCACCGCCGCGATCCGCTCCACCACCGGCGAGCGGTCCGCGGCCGCGCGGTCGCCGAGCTCGATGTAGCACTTGAGCTTGGGCTCGGTGCCGCTCGGGCGGACCGCGATCCAGCCGTTCTCCAAGGCCAGCCGCAGGCCCTGCTCCGGCGGGAGCGCCGTGCCGTTCGCGGACAGGTCGCCGACCTCGGTCACCGCGACCCCGCCGAGTGCGGCCGGCGGGTTCCGGCGCATCGCGCGCATCATCGTCTGGATCTGCTCGGGGTCGTCGCTGCGGATCGACAGCTGCGTGGTGACCAGGTTGCCGGTGACGGTGTCGACCTCGGCGAGGTAGTCCAGCAGCGTCCGGCCGCCGGCCTTCAGGCTCGCGGCCATGAGCGCGGCGGTCAGCGCGGCGGTGATCCCGTCCTTGTCCTTCACGTGCGAGGGATCGACGCAGTAGCCGATCGCCTCCTCGTAGCCGTAGGCCAGGTCCGGCACCTTCGAGAGCCACTTGAAGCCGGTCAGGGTGCGCGCGTAGTCGACCTTCGCCTCGTCGGCGATGGCCGCCAGGCCTTCGGAGGAGACGATCGAGGTGGCGAACGTCCCGGAGGCGCCGGGCTTGTTCGCCAGGCTCATGCCCAACATCAGCCCGACGTCGTCCCCCGACAGCCGGCGCCATCCGCCCGGCGCGGCCTTGTCGGGCACGGCCAGGGCCATCCGGTCGGCGTCCGGGTCGTTGGCGATGATGAGGTCGGCGTCGTGCTCCGCGGCGAGGGCGAAGGCCAGGTCCAGCGCGCCGGGCTCCTCCGGGTTGGGGAACGAGACCGTCGGGAAGTCCGGGTCGGGCTTCTGCTGCTCCGGAACGCTGATCGGCTCGGCGAACCCGGCGTTCGTCAGGACCCTGCGGGCCAGTTCGTAGCCGACTCCGTGCATCGCCGTGTAGACGTACTTCAGCTCGAGGTCGGGGGCCGGCGGCAGCAGTTCCTTCGAGCGTGCCACGTAGGCGTCGACCACCGATTCCTCGATGACCTGCGCGTCGGCGACCGTCCCGCGCGGCACGTCCGCCAGCGCGCCGACCGCGTCGATCTTCGCGGCGATCAGCGTGTCGTTCGGCGTCGTGATCTGCGAGCCGTCGCCGAGGTAGACCTTGTAGCCGTTGTCCCGCGCCGGGTTGTGGCTCGCGGTGACCATCACGCCGGCCTTCGCGCCGAGCGCCAGCACGCTGTACGCCAGCATCGGCGTCGGCAGCTCGCGCGGCATCAGGTACGGCCGGTGCCCGGCGCCGAGCATCACCTCGGCGGTGTCCTCGGCGAAGCGCCGCGAGTTGTGCCGGGCGTCGTAGCCGATCGCCACGACCTGGCCGGTGCCGTGCTGCTCGGTCACGAACGCGGCCAGGCCCGCGGCGGCGCGCAGCACCGTCACGCGGTTCATCCGGTTCGGGCCCGCGCCGAGTTCGCCGCGCAGGCCGGCGGTGCCGAACTGCAGGCGGCCGTCGAAGCGGTCCTCCAGGTAGCCGTAGGCCACCGAGTCGCCGGACTCGGCCGCCTCCAGCAGGCCGGTCAGCTCGGTGCGGGTCGCCGGGTCCGGGTCCTCGGCCAGCCAGGCGCGGGCGGCGGCGAACAGCGCCTCGCTGATCGCGGTGCCGGTGCTGGTGCCGGTACCAGTGCTCGTGCTGGTGTGGTCGGTGCTCTGCGTCATCGCGTCCCCTTCCGGGCCGGTCAGATCTTTTCGACGATGCCCTGCAGCAACGTCCCCAGGGACGCCGCCGACGCCGCGCCGGTCTCCGTGACCTCGGCGTGCGACAGCGGCTGGCCGGTCATGCCGGCGGCGAGGTTGGTCACCAGGGAGATACCCATGACCTCGGCCCCCGCCTCGCGGGCCGCGATCGCCTCCAGTGCCGTGGACATGCCGACCAGGTCGGCGCCCCAGCCGCGGAACATGCGGATCTCGGCGGGCGTCTCGTAGTGCGGGCCGCGCAGCGCCAGGTAGACGCCCTCGGCCAGGGACGGGTCGACGGTGCGGGCCAGCGTGCGCAGCCGCTCGGAGTACAGGTCGGTGAGGTCCACGAACCGCGCCCCGACGATCGGCGACTCGCTCTGCAGGTTCAGGTGGTCGCTGATCAGGACCGGCTGCCCGGCGCGCATGTCCGAGCGCAGGCCGCCGCAGCCGTTGGTGAGCACGACGGTCTTCACGCCGTTGGCCACCGCGGTGCGCACGCCGTGCGCCACCGAGGCCACGCCGCGGCCCTCGTACAAGTGGGTGCGGCCCAGGAACACCAGCACCTTGTTGCCACCGACGGTCACCGAGCGCACCTTGCCCGCGTGCCCGACGACCCCGGACGCGGCGAAGCCGGGCAGGTCGCCGACCGGCGCCTCCCAGTCGGGGGTGCCGAGCCCGTCGGCGGCCTCGGCCCACCCGGAGCCCATGACCACGGCGACGTCGTGCCGCCCGGCCAGCTCGGTGAGGCGGGCGGCGGCCGTCTCGGCCAGCCGGTAGGGGTCCTGGGGGGCGTCAGCGCTGTTCGTCACCTGGTGAGCGTACAGCGCCGGATCATCGGAGGGCGGGCGGCGGTGCCCCGGTGCCGGCAGATCGCCGCCCTCGGAGCGCCGCCGTCAGACAACTACCGTCAGACAACTACCGTCAGACGACTACCGTCAGACAGCTGCCGCCGGACCGCCGCCGTCAGACCGCCACGAATCCCGGCGCCGGCTCCTCGCTGAGCGGGACCGGCAGGGCCGAGACCACCGGCGCGTCCGCGCGCAGGTGGCGCACCTGCGAGGACATGAACGTCAGCCCGGTCGCCCCGACGATCACCCCGGCCGCGCCGAGCTGCACCGCCTTGGTCCCGAAGGCGTTCGCCGCGGGGCCGGCGACCAGGTCGCCGAGCGGCGAGGCGCTCAGCGAGCCCAGCGCGTCGTAGGAGTAGACCCGGGCGAGCTTGTCCTGCGGGATGTGCCGGGTCAGCGCCACGGTCCACAGGATCATGAAGTACTCGCCGGCGAACCCGGCCAGCACCGAGACCGCCGAGATCGCCCACAGCGGCCCGCCCAGGCCCATCACCAGCGGCGGCAGCGCGAAGGCGAAGGTGAGGATGGTGCCGATGAACATCGGCCGCCGCACCTGGTACACCAGCCCGGCGATGCCGCCGAGCAGGACGCCCAGGCCGTCGCAGCTGACGATGGTCGCCCAGGCCGCGGCGCCGCCGAGGCGGGCCTTGGCCACCTCCGGGCCCAGCACCAGGAACCCGCCGAACCAGCCGGCCAGGACCGCCGCGTAGCAGGCGATGACCGCCCACAGCCAGGTGCGCGAGCGCACCTCGGCCCAGCCCTCGCGCAGCTCGTGCACCATGCCGGGGGCCTTCTGCCCGACCCGCTCCAGCGCGGTGACGGTGATCCGGATCAGCGGCGCCGAGCCGAGCAGCAGCAGCACGCCGTCCAGGCCCATGGCCCAACCCGGGCCGAGCACCGAGACCAGCACGCCGCCGACCGCCGAGCCGATCATCAGCATCGACGACTGCGCCAGCCGGGACAGTGAGGACGCGGCCTGCATCCGCTCCTCGGGAACCAGCCGCGGGATCAGCGACTGCGACGAGGGATAGAACAGTGCGCCGCCGGTACCCATGAGCAGCGCGGCGACCAGCAGGTTCCAGGTGTTCGCGGCGTGTGTGAACATCATCACCGCGGCCAGGCCCTCGCCGGCGGCCGCGGACAGGTTGGCGGCCAGCATCACCCGCTGCGGCCGGAACCGGTCCGCGAGCACGCCGCCGACCAGCGTGAACACCAGCATCGGGGCCAGCTGCGCGGCCAGCACCACGGACACCGCGGCGGCGTCGCCGTCCGGGTGCGCGTCCGACCTGGTCACCGCGAGCACGGCGAAGGACAGCGCCACGGACGAGATGCCGGTCGCTGACGTGGACAACAGGCGTTCCAGCAGTACCAGCCGGAACTGCCTGATCCGCAAAACGGTGAGGGACTCGCGGAAGGTCTCCTTCAGAGACGTCGATTCCGCTACCTGGCTGAATGAGGGCGCGTCCGCCGCGAAGTCCTGGGCGGGGTTGCTCACGGTTATCTACCTGGTTTCTGAACTGGTCGCTAGCCGATCCAGGCTATCTGGTGCCATCAACCTTTTTTCGTGAGGGAGAATGGACCACGTGACTCGGATCGTGATCATCGGCGGCGGACCCGGCGGCTACGAGGCAGCTCTGGTGGCCTCCCGACTCGACGCGGAGGTCGTGCTGGTCGAGCGCGACGGCGTGGGCGGAGCTTCGGTGCTCACCGACTGCGTGCCGTCCAAGACGCTGATCGCCACCGCCGACGTGATGTCGTCGTTCGAGTCGGCCGAGGAGCTCGGGATCCGCATCGGCGGGATGTCCGTCGGCGGCAGCTGCGTGAGCGGCGTGAACCTGGACAAGGTCAACCGCCGCGTGAAGAACCTGGCCTCGGCGCAGTCCGTGGACATCGCCGAGTCGCTGAGCAAGGCCGGCGTGCAGATCGTCAAGGGCCGCGGCCGCCTGACCCCGGACCGCCAGGTCGAGGTGGACCTGGCTGACGGCACCGTCGCGATCTACCACGCCGACGTGATCCTGCTGGCCACCGGCGTGCGCCCGCGCGAGGTGCCCGAGGCGATGCCCGACGGCGAGCGCATCCTGAACTGGAAGCAGGTCTACAACCTCAAGGAGCTCCCGCCGGAGCTGATCGTGGTCGGCTCGGGCGTCACCGGCGCCGAGTTCGCCGGGGCCTACCAGGCCCTGGGCTCGGCCGTGACCCTGGTCTCCTCCCGCGACCGGGTCCTGCCCGGCGAGGACGCCGACGCCGCCGAGGTGCTGGAGAGCGTCTTCCGCCGCCGCGGCATGCGCGTGCTGTCCCGCTCCCGCATGGCCTCCGCGGTCCGGGACGGCGACCGCGTGATCGTGACGCTGGAGGACGGCCGCACGGTCGAGGGCTCGCACGTCCTGGTGGCCGTCGGCTCCCTGCCCAACACCGAGGATCTGGGCCTGCAGGAGGCCGGCGTCGAGCTGACCAAGAGCGGCCACATCGAGGTGGACCGGGTCTCGCGCACCTCGGCGCCCGGCGTCTACGCGGCCGGCGACGTCACCGGCGTCCTGCTGCTGGCCTCGGTGGCCGCGATGCAGGGCCGCATCGCGATGTACCACGCCCTGGGCGAGGCGGTGTGGCCGATAAACCTCAAGCGGGTCTCCTCCAACATCTTCACCAGCCCCGAGGTCGCCACGGTCGGCCAGACCAACGTCAACGCGCACCACGACTCGCCCGGCTTCAACGAGTACAAGCTGCCGCTGGACTCCAACCCGCGCGCGAAGATGCTGGGCTTCAAGGACGGCTTCGTGAAGCTGTTCTCCCGCAAGGGCTCGGACACGATAGTCGGCGGCGTGATCGTCGCCCCGCGTGCCAGCGAGCTGATCCACCCCATCACCATGGCGGTGGACCTGCACCTGACCGTGGACCAGGTGGCGTCGGTGTTCACGGTGTACCCGTCGCTGTCCGGCTCGGTCGCCGAGGCCGCCCGCCGCCTGCACGCCGACGTGAAGGACGAGGACTGAGGCCGGCCCCCCGCGCAGGGCTTGTCCGAGCTCTGATACAGCTGCCAGGATGGTCGGTCCATAGGGTTACCGACCGGTAGCGGCAGTTGGGGGCACGCGTGAAGGTCTCGCACCAGGGCACCCGGTTCCAGCTGATCGCCGCGCTGGTGGTCGGCGGCCTGGTGGTGGCCGCGGCGGTGGTCTGGAACGCCGGCGGGGCCGGCGGCGACACCGACCCCTGCCAGCCGGCGTCGCAGAGTGCTGCGGACAAGACCGGATCGCAGCTGTGCACCGCGCTGAAGAAGGCGGGACTGCCGGCGCTGCTGGGCGTCCCGGGCGCGAAACCGGTGTACGCCGGCCAGATGACGGTGCCCGGCAGCCAGCCGGAGGTCCACGTGGAGTGGAACGTGGGGCAGTACTCGGTGATCCTGTCGACCGGCCAGGCCGCCATCGCCACGCCGACGGAGCAGGTCGCCGGCCACCCCGCGACGCTGCTGTCCGGGACGTCGGGCGGGAAGCAGGTCAACCGGCTGGAGGTGGCCTGGAGTGCCGTCGGCGGCACCGGGGTCTACGCGGTGGACGTGATGATGGTGGACGGTTCGGCGATGGCGCAGAGCGATGCCGGGCGTTTGGAGCGTGTGGTGGCGGCGAAGGCTTTGCCGGGGCTGCCGGAATGGCGCGCCGGCTGAAACGAGTATTCGAGCGGCCGCTGTGGAAATGGCGCAGGCGGCCGCGAAGAATGCCGGCCGCCTAACGGCCGCCTACGCCACAATGTTCGATTCGTTTGATGCGGCTGATTCGGTTCGAGATGGCGAATCAGAGTTCGCTATTACCAATCAGAGCCGCCGCCCCAATCCGAACCGCCGCCTCCGCCTCCGCTATCGCTTCCGCCGCCGCCCCAGTCGCTGCCGCCCCAGTCGGTCGAGCCGCCGAAGTCGCCCCAACCGCCGCCGGCGTCACCGCCGCCCCCGCCCCCGCCCCCTCCGTCGCTTCCGCCGCCGAAGCCGCCGTCGCCCCAGCCGCCGCCGTTGTCGTAGTAGTTGTTCTCGACGTAGCCGTCCCCGCCGAACATCGAGCCCATCGCCGTCCCGATCAGCAGCGCCGGCAGGATCGACCCGCCGTAGTACCCGCCGGCCCACGGCGCGTACACCGGCCCGGCGTTGTAGTACGGCTGCGGTCCGTACGCCGTCTCGACCTCGCGCACCTGCGGGTACTGGCCCGTGTCCACCCGCGTCATGTCGGCGGCACATGCCGGCACCGGACGCGGCGCGCCGCCCGGCGGAGCCCATGTCACCTCGCCCACGGACGGTCCGTGGCGCGGGTCGAAGAAGCACGGTGGCCGCCGCTCCGGCAGCGGGGTCCCCTTCCGGCGCGCGTCCAGCGTCGCGAGCGCGAAGCGCCCTTCGTCCAGCGCCTCGGTGACCTTCTTCATGTCCTCTGGACGCGCTGCCGCCGCTGCCGCCGCCTTGGCCGCCTCGTACTGGTCCAGCGCGGTGCTGTAGTCGGCGCGCATCTCGTCGGTCGCGGCCGGGTCGCCGGGGGAGAAGTCCAGCCGGTCCAGGACCTCGCCGTAGGCGGTGATGTCCTCGTCCACGGCCTGCTTCAGCCCCGCCAACTCCGCGGCCCGCCGCTGGTTCGTCCGCCGCTTCTTCCGGCTGTTCACGGCCAGCCAGGCACCCCCGCCGGCCACCGCCAGCACCGCCAGCAGTACCAGCGCGCCCGAGCCGGACTTCGAGGACGAGGATGACGACGGGGACGGGGACGCGTTCGGGTTCCCGCGGCCGTCGGCGGTCACCGCGGCGTCGGTGGAGGAGACGAACGAGGTCAGGACCGTCTCCAGATTCCCGCCGCTGCCCTGCGCGGCGGCGCGGGCCAGCCCGTCGGCCTGCCCGGTCCGCAGCATGCCGGAGAAGTCCAGGGCCTGGAAGTTGCGGCCGACGCTCGCGGCGTAGACGCCCGGCTGCCCGACCTTGTTCCGGAACTGCTGCAGCAGCGTGGACTGGTGGAACGTCGGATTGTCCGGCAGCACCGCGATGAACACCTGCGTGCCCGAGCGCATCCCGTGGATCTGCGCCACCACCGTGTCGATCTGCGCCGACGTCAGCTGCACCGGCGCGGCGGGGTCGATGTAGACGGGCTTGTCCTTGAGCGCCGCCGCGACCGAGTCGACCGACGAGGGCGAGTCCGCGCGAGCGGCGCCACCGCCTATGAAGAACAGAGAAAGCAGAAGAGCGAAGCCCGCAAGGAGGACGGCGAACGTCCTCCTTCCCCGGCGGGCGAGAACGTGGTCCATTCCCCGAGGCTAGCCGACCGCGTACACGAAGGCCCGCCGTACGCGATCGCGTACGGCGGGCCCGACCGGCCGCGCCGGGGTTCAGTCCTTGATCTCGCAGAGCACGGTGCCCGCCGTGACCGTGGTCCCGACCTCGGCCGCGATCGACGTCACCGTCCCGGCCTTGTGCGCGTTGATGGGCTGCTCCATCTTCATCGCCTCGAGCACCACGATGAGGTCCCCGGCGGCGACCTCCTGGCCCTCCTCGACGCCGACCTTGACGATCGTGCCCTGCATCGGCGCGGTCAGCGAGTCGCCGGAGACCGCGGCGCCGCCGGCGGCCTTGCCGGACCGCTTCGGCGCGGCCTTGCCGCCCGCGCGGCCCGCGCCGCCGGAGGCCGACACCCCGAGCTCGGCCGGCAGCGTCACCTCCAGGCGCTTGCCGCCGACCTCGACCACGACCTTGGTGCGCTCGCCGGCGTCCGCGGCCTCGCCGGGGGTGCCGGCGTACGGCGGGATGGTGTTGTCGAACTCGGTCTCGATCCAGCGCGTGTGCACGTGGAACGGGCCCTCTTCGGGCGTGAAGGCCGGGTCGTCCATCACCGCGACGTGGAACGTCAGCGCGGTGGGCATGCCGTCGATCTCGAACTCGGCCAGCGCGCGGCGGGCCCGCTCCACGGCCTGCTTGCGGTCCCGGCCGGAGACGATCAGCTTGGCCAGCAGCGAGTCGAAGTTCTGGCCGATCTCGGCGCCCTGCTCGATGCCGGAGTCCAGGCGCACGCCCGGGCCCGACGGCGGGCGCCAGGTGGTGACCACGCCGGGGGCCGGCAGGAAGCCGCGGCCCGGGTCCTCGCCGTTGATCCGGAACTCGAACGAGTGGCCGCGGACCTCCGGGTCGCCGTAGCCCAGTTCCTCGCCGTCGGCGATCCGGAACATCTCGCGGACCAGGTCCAGGCCGGTGACCTCCTCGGTGACCGGGTGCTCGACCTGCAGGCGGGTGTTCACCTCCAGGAAGGAGATGGTGCCGTCCTGGCCGACCAGGAACTCGCACGTCCCGGCGCCGTAGTAGCCGGCCTCCTTCAGGATCGCCTTCGAGGCCCGGTACAGCTCGGCGGTCTGCGCCTCGGTCAGGTACGGCGCCGGGGCCTCCTCGACCAGCTTCTGGTGCCGGCGCTGCAGCGAGCAGTCGCGGGTGGAGACCACGACCACGTTGCCGTGCTTGTCGGCCAGGCACTGCGTCTCCACGTGCCGCGGCCGGTCCAGGTAGCGCTCGACGAAGCACTCGCCGCGGCCGAAGGCGGCGACCGCCTCGCGCACCGCCGAGTCGTACAGCTCGGGGATCTCATCCAGCGTCCGCGCCACCTTCAGGCCGCGTCCGCCGCCGCCGAACGCGGCCTTGATGGCCACCGGCAGGCCGTGCTCGCGGGCGAAGGCCACGACCTCCTCGGCGCCGGACACCGGGTCCGGGGTGCCGGCCACCAGCGGGGCGCCGGCGCGCTGCGCGATGTGCCGGGCCGACACCTTGTCGCCGAGCGAGCTGATCGCCGCCGGCGGCGGGCCGATCCAGGTCAGGCCGGCGTCCATGACCGCCTGCGCGAACTCGGCGTTCTCGGACAGGAAGCCGTAGCCGGGGTGCACCGCGTCGGCGCCGGAGTCCGCGGCCGCCTTCAGCAGCTTGTCGATGACCAGGTAGGAGTCGCCGGGGGTGGACCCGCCGAGGGCGTAGGCCTCGTCGGCGACCCGGACATGCAGCGCGTCCCGGTCCGGGTCGGCGTAGACCGCGACGGAGCCGAGTCCGGCGTCCCGGCACGCCCGGGCGACTCGGACCGCGATCTCGCCACGATTGGCGATCAGAACCTTGCGCACGGCGGCAATCCCTTCCCAGTGGGTGGTCGATTCGCAGTTTAGGGCCGTATGCGTGAACCGGCTCCACGATACGGACGTGGTTCGCGCCACTTCGGGGGACCCGCCACGGCCCCCGGGGCACCCGTATGCGCCTTTCGACGTCTCTTTTCTCCCTCTCAAGGTGGATGCGTCCTCGAACAGCGACCGCTACGCTCTTCCTGGAGTAACGCGATACAACGCGAACACACTTGGGGGACCGGATGAACGGGCCAGGCTCCTGGGACGGCCGTAGCGCCGAGGAGGTCTTGTACGAGGCGCGTAAAGCGCTGTACGTCATGGTCGGCTTCATCGCCGTCATCTGGGCGCTGCAGGTGGTGAACTGGGCGACCGACTACCGGCTGTCGACCCACTTCGGCATCGTGCCGCGCAACGTCGGCCACCTCGGTGACATCGTCTCCTCTCCCTTCCTGCACTACAGCTGGCAGCACATCGAGAGCAACAGCGGCCCGCTGTTCGTCTTCGGGTTCCTGGCCGCCTACCGGGGCGTCCGCAAGTTCCTGATGGTGACCCTGATCATCACCTTCAGCAGCGGTCTGATGGTCTGGTTCGCGCAGGGCAACTCCAACACCGTCGGCGCCTCCGGGCTGGTCTACGGCTACTTCGCCTACGTCATCGTGAAGGGCCTGTTCGACCGGCACATGGTGGACGTGCTGATCGGCCTCGTCATGGCGCTGTCCTACGCCTACCTGCTCACCGCCGCGCTGCCCGGCGTGCCGCACGTGTCCTGGCTGGGCCACCTCGGCGGGGCGATCGGCGGCGTGCTGGCCGGCTGGCTGCTGCGCGAGCGCGGCGCCGCCGCGGCGGTGGAGGGCGGCGGGGGCCGCGAGCCGCTCGGCGACGGCGGCCTGTCGGACACCAAGATCCTGTCCGCGCCCGCCAAGGACGGTGGCCGGAAGTCGGCCAAGGGCGGTAGTCTCCCGGGCAGCCCGCGGTCCGACCTTCTGAAGGAGCTCGACGATCTCGGGTTGTGATTCCCGAGAGGCGTGGGTGGGGTGCGAAGACTTCGCAGAGCACGGTCTGTCGTCGGCGGTATAGCCGGGGCCTGCCTGATCACGGCGGCGATGGGGGTCCTCGCCGCGACCCCGGCGCAGGCCCGCGGATCGGCGTCGCTGACCCTGGGACCGAACAGCGGCGCCCCGAACACGCCCTTCACGGCCAGCTTCCACGTGAACGCCTCCGGGGGACCGGGGGCGTGCCTGGGAGGCTCGGTCACCTTCACCTTCGACGCCACCCCGGTGGGCTCGGCCGGTCTGGACCAGACCTGCACCGCGACCGCCACGCTGGCGGTGCCGGCGGCGGCCGGCCCCGGCGCGCACAAGATCCACGCGACCGCGAGCGGCGCGCCGCAGAACGCCTCGGCCAGCGCGACCTTCACGGTCACCGCCGGCGCGCCCACCAGCACGGCGACCACGCCCGGCGTCCCGACGACGCCGACGGACAACGGCTCGCCGTCGTGGTCGAACTCGACGACGCCGTACCCGGGCTGGACGGCGCCGCCGTTCGCCAGCCAGGTGATCCCGACCTCGACCGGGCCCTGTGACACCTCCGGCGCCCACGCGGCCGCGCCGGACAAGGCCTTCCTGCAGATACCGGCCTACTCGGTCGGGGCGCACGCGCCGAACAACGGCTCCAAGGCCGTCACCGAGCCGGCCACCGGCGCCCTGCCGATCCTGTCGGTGGGACCGGCGGGGATGATCCCGCCGCAGCTCGGGGACGGCCGGCATCCGTACCAGTACCTGGAGCTGATGGAGGGGATCGACCCGAACGTGTCGCCGAAGCTGCGGCTGGCCGCCGCCGCCGGGGAGCCGTTCGGGTGCCTGCACGTGGAGTCGTTCGGCGGGCCGGGGAGCGGCTACGGCTACCTGTCCTACGCGCTGAAGGACGCGACCGTGATCAGCGTCCAGGACGCGAACCCCGACGGCTCGCCGTTCCAGACCGCCGAGCCCACGGTTGCCGCGCCGAGCACCCCGGCGCCGGCGAGCACCGCCAAGGGCAAGGCACCGGCCCCCGGTTCCGCCGTCCCCACGACGCCGGCGCCCACGGCGAAGTTCGAGAAGGTCGTGCTCGGCTATTCGTCGCTGACCTGGGAGTACCAGGAGGCGGCCGGCGGGGCTCAGGCGCCGATCCACCGCGGGGCCGGGACCATCGTCCCCCCGCCACCGCCCGCGCCGCTGTCGTACTCGAACCTGGTGTTCGCCTTCGGCGGCCTGGTCGCGGCGGCGGTCGCGTTGATGTTCGCCTACCACTCGCGGCGCCGGGACCTGGCGCGCCGCCAGCGGCGGCGGCGCGCCACGCACGCCTCGTAGCGGTCCGGCAGGCCTCAGCCCTGGTCGAAGCTCAGCTCGGCGGCGGTCACCGTCCCGGCGGTGCGGCCCGGCGCCTCGTGGTACTGCCAGTACAGGTTGGTGTGCGTGATGACCGCGCCCGGCGCCGGGGCGCCGTAGGAGCTCATGTCCTCGGTGGTGTGCGCGTCGCTGACCAGGAGGGCGTCGTAGCCGCGGGCGACGGCGCCGTGCAGGGTCGAGCGGATGCAGGCGTCGGTCTGCGCGCCGGTCACCACCAGGCTGCCCACCTTCAGGCCGGCCAGAAGCGATTCCAGGTCGGTCTCCTCGAACGAGTCGCCCCACTGCTTCTGCACGTTCGGCTCGTCCTCGCGCGGGTCCAGTTCCGGCACGATCTTCCACGGCTCCGAGCCGGCCGTCCGGTTCTCCCCGGCGTCCTGGATCCACACCACCGGAACGCCCGCCGCCCGCGCCTTGCCGACGACCGTGTTGATGTTGGCCACGACCGCGTCCCGCTCGTGGTTGCCGGCGACCACGCCGTTCTGGACGTCGATGACCAGGACGGCCTTGTTCGGGCGATTATCGAGAGTGCTCATCTCCTCAAGCTAACCGGGGCCGGTGACAACCGCCCACTGGTTTAGATCTTGCCGATCGGGCTCACACCGCATAGCCCAGACGCTTGATCCCGTTGATGAAACTGGACGTCAGCCGGTCGGGCTCGCCGACGCTGCGGATGCCCGGCGCCCGCACGAACAGCTCCCGCAGCAGCGCGGTCATCTCGGTCCGGGCCAGGTGCGCGCCGAGACAGAAGTGCGGACCGGGGCCGCCGAAGCTCAGATGCGGGTTGGGGGAGCGGGTGATGTCGAACCGGTCGGGATCGGCGAAGACCTCGGGGTCGCGGTTGGCGGCGTTGTAGAAGAGCAGGACCTTGTCGCCCTTCTTCAACGGTGTGCCGTTCAGGTCGTAGTCCTGGGTCAGGGTGCGGCGGAACTGCGTCACCGGGGTCGCGTAGCGCAGGATCTCGTCGAGGGCGCCGACGATGTGCTTGTCGAAGTCGCCCTGCAGCAGCTCCATCTGGTCCGGGTGGTCGGTGAGGAGCTTGAGGCCGTGGGACAGCGCGGTGCGCGTGGTCTCGTTCCCGGCGACCACCAGCAGGATGAAGAAGGAGCCGAACTCCTGGTCGGTGAGGGCTTCGCCGTCGACGTCGGCGTTGACCAGCTTCGAGGTCAGGTCGCCGGTGGGCCGGCGGCGGCGCTCCCGGCCCAGCGCGGCGGCGAGGTGGTGCAGCTGGCGTCCGGCGCGGACCAGGCGGTACAGCGCGACCGGCCCGACCAGCTTGGTGCGCAGCGGGCCCGCGTCGTCGGGGACGCCGGTGTACTCCGGGTCGCTGCCGGCCACGATGCGGTTGGTGTGCGCGTGGACCATGGCGTGCCGGTCCTCGGGGATGCCCATCATGGTGCAGATGACCTGGATCGGCAGGCGGGCCGCGGCCTCGGCGACGAAGTCGCCGGTCCGGTGCGCGAGCAGGTCGCCGACGATCTGCGCGCAGGCCGCGTCGATGTCCGCGGTCAGAGTGCTGACCAGCTTCGGGGTGAAGGCGCGCGAGACGATGCGGCGCAGCCGGGCGTGCCGGGGGTCGTCCATGTTGATCATCGAGCCGAAGTAGGCGGCCAGGTAGCGCGGCATGTCCGGGATGCTGTTGGAGGTCGGTTCGCTGCTGAAGACCTCCGGGTGCCGGCTGGCCTGCACGACGTCGGCGTGGCGCGTGAGCGCGTAATAGCCGGCGCCCGGCTTGATGAGGGGGAAGCGGGGCTCGGCGAACAGCGGGGCCACGGGGCGCGCGCGGAGCTCGGCGAAGGCGGCCATGCGCTGGTCGTAGGGGAGGGACCAGAAGCGGTTGTCGGACAGGTCGATGCCCGAGGGGTCGGTGTCGGTACCGGTGTCGGTGGCCATGGGATTCAGCTTGACACCGAGGGCTGATACGTCAAGCTTTTCCGGTTATGGCATGGTCGGTATGGGAAAGCGGCCGGTTCGCAGGGTCCTGAGGGCTACCGGCCGCGGCGTATTCGGCGGCGGTCGCGGGAGGCCGCGGGGCCGTCGGCCGCCTGCTCCCGGACTTGCACGAGATGGCGCGCGGCGGCGGCGACGGGACGCTGGAAGCCTTCGCGCTTGGCCTCGTACTGCGCCGCGTCGGCGAGGCGGAAGAGGGTGTCGCGGTTGGCGACCGGGCCGGCCGGGCCGTCGGTCGCGGCGTACCCGACCGAGGCGCCGGCGATGCCCTCCAGCTTCGCCGCCCGGGCCGCCAGGTCCTCGGCGAGCTGGGTGACGGTGGACCAGGGCTGGCCGACGACCAGGACGGAGAACTCGTCGCCGCCTATCCGGGCCGCCAGGGCGCCGTTGACGGTGCCCGCGACCGCCGACAGGTGCCCGGCCAGCTGCTCCAGGACGGCGTCGCCGGAGTCGTGGCCGGAGGTGTCGTTGACCTGCTTGAGGCCGTTCACGTCGCAGATGATCAGCGCCACCGGCAGGCTGGTGAGCCGGTGCAGCTCCATGGCCTCGTCCAGCCCCACCTCGATGGCGCGGCGGTTGGCCAGGCCCGTCAGCTCGTCGGTGTAGGCCAGCCGCTCCAGGTACTCCTGCCGGTCGGCCTGCGCCAATCCGGCGCTGACCAGGGCCGCGAGCGTGGCGGCGAAGTCCACGTCGGCGTCGGTGTACGGCTCCTGGTCGGCGGTGCGGGCGGCGTACAGCTCGCCCCAGACCTGCCCGGCGAAGAAGATCGGCGCGATCAGCGCGCTGTGCCGCCGCCGCAGCCGCAGCGAGGCGACGCGCCGCGGGTCGGCGTCGGTGTCGTCGCTGCGCAGCGTCCAGGGCCGCGGGTACTCCTCGCTGACCACGCGCGGGAAGTCCGACAGCGCGTACCACTCCTCTTCCGGGCACCGCTCCTCGAACGGCATCAGGTCCCCGTGGTTGAGCAGCACGCGCAGTTGCCCGGTGGCGCGCACGTACTCCGACAGCGAGACCATCCGCGCGTCCAGCGCCTTGCGAGCCTCTTCGGCGGCGACCGTGATGACCTCGCTGAACCCGTGGACGCGCGCCAGAGCCCGGGCCAGGTCGGTGAGCGCACGCAGACGGACCGAGGCTTGGTCAGCCATCGTCGCGGGGCCCGCCGTTCGGAGTCACGGGACCACGCTAGGTGATCTCCCCGGGCTGTGCCACTTCACCCGTCCGGGCGACGGACCGCGAGATCCACGCCCGGTGTCGGTACCGTGGCCCGACGTGACCGGAGTCAAGCCCTCCACGCCCGCGCCCGAAGACGGCCTGACCGCCGCCCGCGCCCGGGCCGCCGAGCTGGGGGTGTCGGTGTCCGAATACGTGCGCGACCAGCTGTGGCGGACGCGCGGCGAGGAGGCTTGGGAGCGGGCTTTGGCGGAGGCCGCGGCGGGGGAGGCTGCGGCGGGGGAGGTGCTGCCGCCGGCCCAGCCTGGGCCTGCTCAGCCCCGGTCCGCGCCAGACCAGCCCGGCTTTCCGGGCTAGCCCGGCTTCCTCAGCTCCTCAGCTCCTCAGTTCAGCTCTGCGCCAGCCGCGTCCGCGGTCCCGCCCGCAGCACCTGCGAAGGCAGCGTCCGCCCGACCGCACGCTCGGCGTAGGCCGCCGTGTCCAGCAGCGCCTCCAGGTCCACGCCGGTGTCGATCCCCATGTCCTCGACCATGTGCACCAGCTCCTCGGTGGCGATGTTGCCGGAGGCGCCGGGCGCGTAGGGGCAGCCGCCGAGGCCGCCGACCGAGGCGTCGAAGTCCGTCACCCCCAGCTGCAGCGCCGCCAGGACGTTCGCCAGGCCGGTGCCGCGCGTGTTGTGGAAGTGCAGGTTCAGCGGCTTGTCCGCGTGCGCCGAGCGGGTCTCGCCGATCAGCCGGGTCACCCGGGTCGGGGTGGCCATGCCGGTGGTGTCGCCGAAGGACAGAGAGTCGGCGCCGTGCGCGGCGGCCGTGTTCACCACCCACATCACGCGCTCGGTGGGGACCTCGCCCTCGTACGGGCAGCCCCACGCCGTGGACACGATCACCTGGACCGTGGCACCGCGGCCGTGGGCCAGGTCGATGATGGCGGCGATGTCGTCCAGGGACTCGGCGGTGCTGCGGTTGAGGTTCTTCTTGTTGTGCGTGTCCGAGGCGGAGACGACCACCTCGATCTCGTTGAACCCGGCGTCCAGGGCCCGCTCGGCGCCCTTCAGGTTCGGCACCAGCGCCGAGTAGCGCACGCCGGAGGCCCGGGTCATCTGCGCGGCGACCTCGGCGGCGTCGGCCATCTGCGGGATCGCGCGAGGGTGGACGAACGACACCGCCTCGATGCGCGACACGCCGGTCCCGGACAGCCGGTCGATCAGTTCGATCTTGGTCTGGGTGGAGACCGGGTCCTCGTTCTGCAGGCCGTCGCGCGGCCCCACTTCCCGGAGCGACAACGCTGTCGGCATATCGGTCATGCCTACGACGCTAGCAGCGGTGTCTCACACTGCGGAATGTGAACGCGCTCACTCAGCCCGCGGTCAGGGCCGACGGCTCGATCTCCCCGAGCCCGCGCACCATCCGCGTCCCGATCGGCTCCAGCGCGAACGTGGAGTCCGAGGCCAGGGCCTCCGCCAGCTCCGGGTCCACCACGATCTGGTCCGGCTCGGCCAGCGACGTCAGCCGCGCCGCCAGGTTGACCGTGGTGCCGTAGATGTCGCCGTTGCGCTGCACCACGTGCCCGTACGCCACACCGATCCGCAGCTCGGGCACCGCCTCCGTGCGCCGCATCGCGCCCAGCAGGTCCAGCGCGATCCGCGCGGCCCGGGCCGGGGAGTCGGCGGCGAACATGATCTCGTCGCCCAGGGTCTTGATCAGCCGGCCGCCGCCGTAGGCGACGGTGTCGGCGGCGTTGGCCTCGAACACCGACACCAGCCGGGCCAGCTCCTCCTCGGAGAGCTGGCGCGAGAGCCGGGTGAAGGACACCAGGTCGGCGAACCCGACGGCCTGCAGGCCCTCGGCGTGCTCCTGCATCTGCTGCCGGACCCGCCCGGCGGCCGCGGCGAGCTGCCGGCGCCAGACGTAGACCAGCAGCTCCTCCAGCTCCGGCAGCACCCGGCGGCCGATCCGGTAGCCGAACTCGGCCATCTGCTCCGAGCCCACGCCGGCCGTGTCGAAGGCGTCGAACAGCACGTCGACCTGCCATTCGGCGAGCCGGGCCGTGGTCTGGCCCATGGAGCGGGCGACCTGGACCGCGAAGTCCTCGGTGAACAGCCCGCTGCGCGGCATGCCGCCGAGCCGGAGCAGGGCGTCCACGTCGGCGTCGGTGAAGGCCCGGGCCTGGCCGACGTCGGCGAAGCCCATGGCCCGCCAGTAGCGGCGGGCCTCGTCGTACGGGATGCCCGCGGCCTTGCAGACCTCGTAGGCGGTGTGCCGGGGGACGCCGCCGAGCAGCAGCGCCTCCAGCTCGTCGCCGTTGTCCTTGCGCTTGGCACGGGCCCGGGACGGGGGCCGGGGCTGCTGGGCCGGGGACTGGGGCTGGGACCGCAGGTCGGGCAGGTTGGCCGCGCCGGACGTGCCGGGTCCGGCGGGCCCGCCGGAGGCGCCGTCGGACGAGGTGCCGTTGGCTCCGGTGCCGTTCGCCCCGGCGCCGTTCGTTCCGGCGGCCCCGGCACCGGCGGCGGAAGCCCCAGCCCGCGCCGCCCGGCCGGCCGGACCGCCGTTCCGGGCCGTGTCGCCCGTCCCGGAGGCCGCGCCGTCCCGGGCCGCATCGCGGCCGCCGTCCCCCGGCACCCTGCGCGCCATCGTCTTCCGCAGCTCCTGCCCTGGTCGCCGTCGTATCGCCTGCGTACTGCTACTTCTTGCCGTGGTGCTCCTCGGGCTCGGCCAGCTCGGCCGTGCCGTTGGCGCCGACGTTGCTGATCAGGTTGGTCAGCTCACGCTGGGTGGACTCCACGTGCGGGATGTCCTCCAGCTGCTCCTGACCGTGCTCGCCGGCCGACTCCACCACCAGCGTGCCACAGCCCAGGATCCGGTCGAGCAGGCCGTTGTGCCTGAACGACACGTCGTTGATCTTCACCAGGGGCATGTCGCGGCCCTCGCGGTGGATGAAGCCCTCGCGGATGATGAGCCGCTTGTTCGTGACGATGTAGTTCTTGTTCAGCCAGATGACCCAGGGCCGCACCGTGAAGACGATGATGTCGATCAGGGCCAGCGCGCCGACGCCGATCGCGGCGACCTTCTGCGTGCTGCCGCTGGTGAGCCCGGCCGCGGCGCCGAACACGGCGACCGCGACGATCAGGTTCAGCACCGGGAGGATCAGCGCCTTCCAGTGTGGACGCATCGCGAGGTCGATCTGTTCGCCCGGCGCCAGAAGGTGCTTGGGGTAACCCATTGCCGTCACCACTCCCTCAACTCCGCGCCTCCCCCCTGTGAGGAAGCGAAGGTGTCTTGTCGCCACGCATACTGGCAGACAATAGGACCGCTTGGCAGGTACTTGCAGGTGACAGGGTCTTGTCATCTGAGATGAACGACATCACCCGCTCCGAACGCCCGCTCCCCGTCCGCGTTCCGCACCAGCAGACGGCCGTCCCCGTCCAGCCCGACGGCCTCGCCCTCCACCGGCGCCCCGCCCGGCAGCTCCACCCGCACCCGCCGCCCGAACGTGGCGCACGAAGCGGCATACGCCGAGCTCAGCCCCGAGGCCATAGGGTCCCCGCCGGTGACGCTCCAGTCCGTGTACCAGCGTTCGAGCTCGCGCAGCACGGCCCGCAGCACGGTGTCCCGGTCCGCGGCCTTCGCGTCCTCGAGCACGAGCGAGGTCGCGTGCGCGGCAGGCAGCTCATCGCGCCGCAACGAGACGTTGAGCCCCAGCCCCACGACGGCGGCCGGCCCGCTCGGCGTCTCGACCCGCTCGACGAGGATCCCCCCGAGCTTGCGCGCGGCGCCGTAGGCAGTGTCCTTATTACTACTGTCGGTTTCATCGGCGGGCCCGGACTCGTCCACCACGATCAGATCGTTCGGCCACTTCAACCGCACCGGCACCCCGCTCACGGCATCCACCGCCGTCCGCACCGCGGTCCCCGCCAACAGCGGCAGCCACCCCCACCGCGCCGGCGGCACATCGCCGGGCCGCAGCAGCACCGACAGGAACAACCCCGAACGCGGCGGCGCCGTCCACGTCCGCCCCAACCGCCCCCGCCCCGCACTCTGCGCCTCGGCGACCAGGACGTACCCCTCGTCCTTCCCGGCCCGCGCCGCCTCGGCGACGTCCGCGTTCGTGGACCCGGTCTCGGGCACCACGTCGATGCGGCGCCAGAGCCCGCCGGGGCGGACTACGGCCTTGTTGATCGCCAGCTCGCGCAGGGGCGGGCGGTCCAGGTCACTGTAAGGCGAGTCACTGCTCATCCCACGAGGCTATTGCCTGGATAAGCACTACAGTGACCACCGTGACCGACGCCGAAGCCCCCTCAACCCACGCACCCCACACCACGGCGGGCAAGCTCACGGAGCTCCGCTCCCGCCTCGACACCGCGATCCACGCCGGCAACGAGCGAGCGGTGGAGAAGCAGCACGCCAAGGGGAAGATGACGGCCCGCGAGCGGATCGAGTATCTGCTCGACGACGGCTCCTTCATGGAGCTGGACGAGCTGGCCGTGCACCGTTCCGCGCGCTTCGGCATGGAGCGGAACCGGCCCTATACCGACGGTGTGGTCACCGGCTTCGGGACCGTGGACGGCCGCCAGGTGTGCGTGTTCTCGCAGGACGTCACCATCTTCGGCGGGGCGCTCGGCGAGGTGTACGGCGAGAAGATCGTCAAGGTGCTGGACCTGGCGCTGAAGCTGGGGTGCCCGATCGTGGGCATCAACGAGGGCGGCGGGGCGCGGATCCAGGAGGGCGTCGTCTCCCTGGGCCTGTACGGCGAGATCTTCCGGCGCAACGTGCTGGCCTCCGGGGTCGTCCCGCAGATCTCGCTGATCATGGGCGCGGCGGCCGGCGGGCACGTCTACTCCCCGGCGCTGACCGACTTCGTGGTGATGGTCGACCAGACCTCGCAGATGTTCATCACCGGTCCCGACGTCATCAAGACCGTCACCGGCGAGGACGTCTCGATGGAGGACCTGGGCGGCGCCCGGGCCCACAACACCAAGTCCGGCAACGCCCACTACATGGGCGCCGACGAGAAGGACGCCATCGACTACGTCAAGGGCCTGCTGTCCTTCCTGCCGAGCAACAACCTCGAGGACGCCCCCGAGTACGACGTGCTCGGCGACCTGGAGGTCACCGACCAGGACCGGGAGCTGGACACCCTGGTGCCGGACTCGGCGAACCAGCCCTACGACATCCACAAGGTCATCGAGCACGTCCTGGACGACGGCGACTTCCTGGAAGTGCAGGCGCTGTTCGCCCCGAACATCGTGGTCGGCTTCGGCCGGGTCGAGGGCCGCACCGTCGGCATCGTCGCCAACCAGCCGATGCAGCTGGCCGGCTGCCTGGACATCGACGCCTCGGAGAAGGCCGCGCGCTTCGTGCGCACCTGCGACGCGTTCAACGTCCCGGTGATCACCTTCGTCGACGTCCCCGGCTTCCTGCCCGGCACCGACCAGGAGTGGAACGGCATCATCCGGCGCGGCGCGAAGCTCATCTACGCCTACGCCGAGGCCACGGTGCCGCTGCTGACCATCATCACCCGCAAGGCCTTCGGCGGCGCGTACGACGTCATGGGCAGCAAGCACCTCGGCGCCGACCTGAACGTCGCCTGGCCCACCGCGCAGATCGCGGTGATGGGCGCGCAGGGCGCCGTCAACATCCTCTACCGCAAGGAGCTGGCGGCCGCGCAGGACCCAGCGGCCGAGCGCGCGCGGCTCATCCAGGAGTACGAGGACGAGCTGCTGAACCCCTACGACGCGGCCGAGCGCGGATACGTCGACTCGGTGATCGAGCCGTCGCAGACCCGGGCCTACGTCGTCAAGGCGCTGCGGGCGCTGCGCTCCAAGCGCGAGACGCTGCCGCCGAAGAAGCACGGGAACATCCCGCTGTGAGCGGCCAGGAGAACGGCGCGCACGCCGCCGCCCCGACCGCGGCGGCGGCCCCCGAGATTGAGAAGGCAGCACAGATCAGGGTGCTGCACGGCAACCCGACCGCCGAGGAGGTCGCCGTGGTGGTCGCGGTGGTCGCCGCCGCGGTTGCCGGTTCGGCTTCACGATTGGGTAACGATGCTGGTCCCAAGCGCCGGCCCAGCGGCTGGACCGCGCGCGAGCGGAACGTGCGCGCCCCGCTGCACCCCGGTCCTGGTGGATGGCGGGCCTCGGCCTTCCCCGCAGCACGCTGACCCGATGCGGCCCGGAACTACTCCGAAAGGAGTAGACGGGCAAGATCACGTCATCTGTAGGGGGATTCACAGGTTCCACCCGAAGTCGCATCCGGTCGGTCGGGCGTGGCGAGTACAGTTGACAGCGTTAGAGAAACGTTAAGGCTCCGCTAAGTGGGGGGTTCCCAGCAATGCCGACGTCCATTTCCACAAGGCGCCCGATACGTGCGCTGACTATGACGATCGCCGTCGGCGCCGTCGCCGGGCTCTCGCTGACCGCGTGCTCCTCCTCGGGCAGCACGAACGGCGGCAGCGGCAGCGGCAGCGGCGGCAAGACGCCGACCGAGGCGCTGGCGGCCGCGGTACACAACATCTCCAACGGCAACGCCGAGTCCTTCCAGCTCTCGCTGAAGCCGGACGACGCGATGATCGCGGCGATGAACAAGGACAGCTCCGACCCGCAGTCCGCACAGATCGTCAAGAGCCTGTTCAGCAACGGCGGGATCGTCGTGAAGTTCACGGCGAGCTCGGACAAGCCGCTGAAGGACCTCAAGGCCGGCGAGAACCCGAACGTCGAGTTCGACGTCACCGGCGGCGGCACCGAGCTGTTCGACATCCGCAGCGTCGGGGGCGCGCTGTACGCGAAGGTCAACGTGCCGCAGTTCCTGCAGCTGTCCGGCAAGTCCGCCTCCTCGGTGACCTCCCAGCTCGGCCAGGTCCCGGCGGACTTCCAGGCGCCGCTGCAGGCCCTGATGGCCGACAAGTGGATCGGGGTCAGCGCCGCGGACGTCAAGGGCCTGGAGCAGACGCTGCAGAGCCTGCAGGGCGGCGGCGACCTCGGCTCCTCGCCGACCACGCCCACCAGCCCGGGCACCCAGATGCTGTCCAACGTCGAGTCCGAGCTGATGAAGGCGCTGACCCAGGACGCCACCGTCACGGACAAGGGCAGCGGCCAGTACGAGGTCAGCGGCAAGGTCAAGACCATCGGCCAGGACGTGCTGCAGGCCCTGGGCCCGGTCCTGAACTCGGTCCCCGGCAAGTCCAAGACCGACCTCGACCAGATGCGCACGAGCCTGAACTCGGTGCCGGACAGCGAGAACGTCACGTTCGACATCTGGGTCAAGAGCGGCCAGATCAGCGAGCTGCAGGTGGACCTGGCGCAGTTCATGCCGTCGAACAAGAGCGGCGGCGGCCACCTGCCGGTGGACGCGAAGTTCAGCCAGAGCGCCGGCAGCGTGAGCGCGCCCGGCGACGTGACCAACGTCGACGTGCAGAAGCTGCTCTCGGCGTTCGGCGGGGCCGGCCTGTAAAGGTCCTGCTCCGCACCGGCGCGAGCCGGAGTGATGTGAGCGTACGGCGGCGGGGAGTCCTCTTCCGGGGGCTCCCCGCCGCCGTTTGCCGTTTGCCGTTTGCCGTTTGCGTTCGCTGTTCGCCGTTCAGGCCGCTATTCCGCGGGCACGGTCCAGTACGCCGTGTAGTTCAGCCCCAGGTCGGCCATCAGCTTGCGCAGCAGCGGCTTGGACAGCCCGACCACGTTCGAGTGGTCGCCCTCCAGCCGGTCCACGAAGGCGCCGCCGAGGCCGTCGATGGTGAACGCGCCGGCCACCCGCAGCGGTTCGCCGGTCGCGACGTAGGCCAGGATCTCCTCGTCGCTGGGCTCGCCGAAGTGCACGACGGTCGCCGCGACCTCGCCGGCCTCCTTGCCGGTGGCGCGGTCGACCAGCCAGTGGCCGGTGAGCAGGACGCCGGAGCGGCCGCGCATCGCGTACCAGCGCGCCACCGCCTCCTCGGGGGTGTCGGGCTTGCCGAGCGAACGGCCCTCGAACTCCAGGACCGAGTCGCACCCGATGACCAGGGTGCCGTCGGTCTCCGGGAGGGCGGCGACGGCCCGGCACTTGGCCTGGGCCAGGGCCAGGGCGACTTCGGAGGGGGTGGCCTGCGGGCCGAGCGCTTCCTCGACGGCGTCCTCGTCGACACCGCTGACCAGCACGCGGGGGTCGAAGCCGGCCCCGCGGAGCAGGGACAGGCGGGCGGGGGAGGCGGAGGCCAGGACGAGCGGGGGCACAGGAGTGGGCATTCCCCGACTCTAGCCGGGCTCCGGGAGGGGCCTCCGGCGCGGCGGAGTCGGGTGGAGTCTGGCGGCGTCGGGCGGCTTCGGTAGGTGCCAGGCGGCGTCAGGCCGCGGTCGGGGCGCCGTTCCCGAGTGGACCGCCAGCGCCACCGCCGCCGCCGCCGGCCGGCGGGGCCGCGTCCACCGGGCCGGGCTCCGGCTTGGGGGCGTTCGGCGTCACCATCGCCACCGCCAGCGCTCCGGCCAGCAAGACGAACACGCCGCCGAGCACGAACAGCTGGGTCCAGCCGGTCAGGCCCGTGACCACTATCGTCACGAACAGTTGCAGCGCGGCGATGGCCATCATCAGGCCCTGCATGAAGTTGTTCAGCACCATGCCGAACGCCGCCAGCACCAGGATGATCGCGCCCAGCAGCAGCGCCCCGCCCAGGCCCAGGTTCAGGGCGATGGCGATGATCTTCAACAGCCCCGGTCCGGCCGGGCCGAACTTGACCCCGTTGCCGAAGGCCACGAAGCCGTAGAAGCCGGCGGCCACGATCAGCGTGCCCAGCGCCTCGGCGGCCAGCGCCACGGCGCCGGCGAGGATCAGTATCTTGCGTCCCACGGCTGCTCCCGATCCCGATGACGGCGTATTGGACGGTTCGTTGAAAACTACTCGCCGGTAGCGGGCCGTACAAGAGGGTTGATGACTCCCGATCGGGTGAAACGCTGGTCGCACTTACGGCGGCACGCGGATCAAACGCCGGAAAACGGACGGTGGCCGACCTAGGATCGTGGCCCGTGAACCCACCGGACCGGCGTACGGCACTGCGGGCGGGGTTGGCCGTGTTGGGGACGGCCGCCGCGTCGGCGGGCCTGGCGGCGTGCTCGGACGGGAACGGCACGCGCGCGGCCGGGCCGGCCGCGCGCGGCGCGACCGGTGCGACCGGCGCGGCGCAGCGCGGCTCGGCCGCCGCGCCCTCGGCGAACCCGTCGAACCCCGCCAACGCTTCGAATCCCTCGAGCCCTTCGAACCCGGCGTCGCCCTCGAGCCGGGCCCAGGCCCCCGACGAGGTCGACCACGCCGCCACCGGCCGCGCGCAGGTGGCCCTGACCTTCCACGGCGACGGCGACCCGCGGCTGGCCCAGGCCCTGCTCAAGGAGGCCGAGGCCGGTCAGGCCCGGCTCACGGTGCTGGCCGTGGGCCGCTGGCTCGGCGAGCACCCGGAGATGGCCCGGCGGGTCCTGGACGGCGGCCACGAACTCGGCAACCACACCGAGAACCACGTCGACATCTCCCGCCTGGCGCCGGCGGCGGCCCTCGCCGAGATCCAGGCGTGCGCCGCGCGCCTGCAGAAGCTGACCGGCTCCCCGGGCGTCTGGTTCCGGCCCTCGCAGACCCAGCACGCCGACGCGATGCTGGTCGAGCAGGCCCGCCGCGCCGGGTACCGCACGGTCCTGTCCTACGACGTCGACCCGCTGGACTACGAGGACCCCTCGGCCGAGCAGATCACCGAGCGCCTCCTGGCCGCGGTGCACCCCGGGGCCGTCGTGTCGATGCACCTGGGGCACCAGCACACGGTGGCGGCGCTGCCCGCGGTGCTCGCCGGTCTGAAGTCCCGCGGCCTGGCCGCTGTCACCGCATCGGAGCTGTTCTCGTGACGCGCACCCCGCAGGACCGGAGCAGCACCCGTGGTTCGCGGCGGTCGGGGGCGGCGCGTCCGTCGCGGCCGTCGCGTCCTTCCGTGCGGAGACGGCGCGCCGTGGCGGCGCTGCTCGCCACCGGCCTGATCGGCGCCGGGGTGTGGCTGCTGACCGATCGCGGCGTCTGGCCCGGCGGCGGCAGCCCGTCGGCGGATTCCGGGACCAGCGGCATGGCCGGGATGGACACCGGGGCCGGCGGCTCCGCCGGTTCCGCAGCACAGGGTGCCCAGGCAGGTCAGGCCGGTCAGGCCGGAGTGCCGGGCTTCAAGAGCCTCGGATCGCCGCGCAGCGCCGGAGCGCTCCTGCCCGCCGCGCTTCCCGGGATGCCGGGCTACGACCCCACCGACCTGTACGCGTTCGACCGCCCGGGCATGGTGTCGCCGGTGATCGCGGCGGCGCTGCCGCGGATCTACGTGCCGAACACCGAGAGCGACACGGTCACGGTGATCGACCCGTCGGACTACCACATCATCGAGACGATGAAGGTCGGCCACGAACCGCAGCACGTGGTCCCGTCCTGGGACCTGAAGACCCTGTGGGTGAACAACGACCTGGGCAACAGCCTGACGCCGATCGACCCCTTCACCGGCAAGGCCGGCGCGCCGATCCCGGTCCACGACCCGTACAACCTGTACTTCACGCCGGACGGCGCCTCGGCCGTCGTGATGGCCAGCAAGGACATGCAGCTGGTCTTCCGCGACCCGCACACCATGGCGATTCAGAAAGTGCTGCCGGTCCCGTGCGAGGGCGTGAACCACGCGGACTTCTCGCCGGACGGCTCGTACTTCATCGTGTCCTGCGAGTTCTCCGGCCAGCTGCTGAAGGTGGACACGAAGAACCGCACGCTGCTCGGCGTCATCACCCTGCCGCAGCCGGGCTCGATGCCGCAGGACGTGAAGATCTCGCCGGACGGCAAGGTCTTCTACGTCGCGGACATAGTGGCCAACGGCCTGTGGACCGTGGACGGCAACGCCTTCAAACTGACCGGCCTGATCCCCACCGGCAGGGGCGCCCACGGTCTGTACGTCTCCCGCGACTCCACGACGATGTACGTCTCCAACCGCGGCGAGGGCACCATCACCCTGCTCGACTTCGCCACCGGCAAGCCGCGCGGCAAGTGGCAGATCCCCGGCGGCGGCTCGCCCGACATGGGCGGCGTCTCGGCGGACGGCAAGGTCCTGTGGCTGTCCGGCCGCTACAACGCCGAGGTCTACGCGATCTCGACGGCGGACGGCCGGCTGCTGGCGCGCATCAACGTCGGGCGCGGCCCGCACGGGCTGGCGGTGTATCCGCAGCCGGGGCGGTATTCGCTGGGGCACACTGGGGTGTTCCGCTAGCCCTCCCCGGTACCCGGCAGCAGCGATTCCCAGAACCGAGCATGCGCCTCCTCATGCAGAACGCCGTAACGCAGCATCACCGACCGCGAAGCGCTTGAGGCGTCCTCGGGATCCATCTCGGCCTGGAGCCGCTGGTAGTGCCCCAGTAGTGCCCCAGCAGCTGCCGGTGCTTCAGCGCCTGGCGCCGGGCCAGCTCCTCGCGCGCCGAGGGGTCGTCAGTCGATGACCCGCTCCGACCCGCAGTACACGTTCGCCGTCCGGCCGCGCAGGAACCCGACCAGCGTCAGTCCCGACTCCGCCGCCAGGCTCACCGCCAGCGACGAGGGCGCGGACACCGCGGCCAGCACCGGGATCCCGCCGGCCACGGCCTTCTGCACCAGCTCGAACGAGGCCCGGCCGCTCACCGCCAGGATGTGCTCGCGCAGCGGCAGCCGGCCCGAGCGCAGGGCCCAGCCCAGGACCTTGTCGACGGCGTTGTGCCGGCCGACGTCCTCGCGCAGGCAGACCAGCTCGCCGTCGGCGGTGAACAGCGCCGCGGCGTGCAGGCCGCCGGTCTTGGCGAAGATCTTCTGGGCCTGGCGCATCCGGTCCGGCAGGGTGAACAGGACCTCGGCCGAGACCTTGACGTCGTCGTCGGCCACCGGCCAGCGCACCGCGGCGTGCACGGCGTCGATCGACGTCTTCCCGCACACCCCGCAGGCGCTGCTCACGTATGAGGACCGCCGCAGCCGCTCCTCGGGCAGCTCCACGCCGGGGGCCAGGGTGACGTCCACGATGTTCAGCGGATCGCCGTCGGTGAAGTCCAGCGACGCCTCGCCGTCCAGGTACGCGGTGGAGGAGCAGCCGTTGTCGGCCGAACAGAACTTCATCCGGACCAGGTCGCCGGGCCCGGCCAGCACGCCCTCGGCGGTCAGGTGGCCGGCCACCAGGTCGAAGTCGTCGCCGGGGGTCCGCATGGTCACGGTGAACGGCCGGCCGCCGATGCGCATCTCCAGCGGCTCCTCGGCGGCCATGTACTCCTCGCCGCCGCGCCGCAGGGCCGGATCGCCGGGGCCGGCCGACCCGTCAAGGCGTACTATGCGCCGCCGCGCGGTAACTCTGCTCACAACCGTCCCCAACTCTAGGATCCCAGCTTCCCCCGGTAATGGGCAAGTGATTTTCCACCACTGACATTCCCGCCTTAAAACCAGGTGAAAGGCGCCTTAGGCATTCTCTACCATCCGCCTTATGGAGTCGACGCCAGCGGAACCGCTCACCAGTAAACCGAAGCCCCCCGACGATCCCAAGAGCGGCGCATTCGCCTCCTTGCGCCGTTTGACGCCCTTCATCCGCCCCTACCGGGGCCAGATGATCCTGATGACCCTGTCCGCCCTCGGGGCCACCCTGGTCGGCGTCGCCGTCCCGCTGCTGACCAAGGAACTGATCGACGGGCCGATCGCGCACCACGACAAGGCGGCCCTGTGGCCCCTGGGCGGCCTGGTCCTGCTGTTCGGCATCGCCGAGGCCACGCTGTTCTGGCTCCGGCGCTGGTTCCTGCAGCGCGCCGCCCTCGGCATCGAGGCCGACATCCGGAACGCCTTCTTCCGCCACCTGCAGAAGCTGCCGGTGGCCTTCCACGACTCCTGGCAGTCCGGTCAGCTCGTCTCGCGCATGTCGGGCGACATCAACAGCCTGCGCCGGTTCTTCGGCTTCGCGCTGATCTTCCTGGTGGTCAACGGCGCCACGTTCCTGCTGGTCGGCGGAGCCCTGGTGCTGATCCACACGCTGATGGGTCTGATCATCTACGCCGCCTCGGTCCCGCTGATCCTGTACGGCCGGCTCGCCGACCGCCGCTACCACCGGCAGTCCCGCGCCGCCCAGGACCAGGCCGGCGACGTGGCCACGCTGGTCGAGGAGTCCGCGCTGGGCATCCGCGCGATCAAGGCCTTCGGCCGCCAGGGCCTGGTGTTCGACCGCTTCGACGAGCGGGCCCAGACGCTGCGCAGGCTGGAGCTCACGAAGATCAGGACACTGTCGGAGCTGTGGGCGGTGTTCGCGATGCAGCCGCAGCTGGTGCTCTCGCTGTGCGTCCTGCTCGGCGCCTACGCGGTGTCCTCCGGTGCGCTGTCCCTGGGCACGCTGGTCGCCTTCATCTCGCTGTACCTGACGCTGCTGTGGCCGATCGAGTCCATGGCCTGGCTGATGGCGCAGAGCCAGGAGGCGAACTCCGCGGCCGAGCGCGTGCTGGAAGTCCTGGACACGGTGCCGGCCATCGCCGACGCCGAGACGACGGTCCGCCCGCGACCCGCCAGCGCCGGCGAGCTCGTCTTCGAGGACGTCAGCTTCACCTACCCGAACTCCGACCGTCCGGTCGTCTCCGGGTTCGACCTGCGGATCGCGCCCGGCGAGACGGTCGCGCTGGTCGGCCCGACCGGCTGCGGCAAGACGACGCTGACCGCGCTGGTGCCCCGGCTGTACGACGCCACCGCCGGCCGGGTGCTGGTCGACGGCGTCGACGTGCGCGAACTGCCGCTGACCGAGCTGCGCCGCACGGTGGCCTGCGCCTTCGAGGACCCGACGTTGTTCTCGGCCTCGGTGCGCGAAAACCTGACGATGGGCGTCCCGGACGCCACCGAGGAGCAGCTCGAGGAGGCGATCGAGGTCGCGCAGGCCGGGTTCGTCAACGACCTGCCGTGGGCGCTCGACAGCCGGGTGGGGGAGCAGGGGCTGACCCTGTCCGGCGGGCAGCGGCAGCGCGTCGCGCTGGCCCGCGCGGTGCTGGGGCGGCCCTCGATCCTGGTGCTGGACGACCCGCTGTCCGCGCTGGACATCCATACCGAGGGCAAGGTCGAGGAGGCGCTGCACAGCGTGCTGCGGGGGACCACCGGGCTGGTGGTCGCGCACCGGCCGTCCACGGTGCTGCTGGCCGACCGGGTGGTGCTGCTCTCGCCCCCGGGGCCGCACGGCACGACCATCGCGGCCGTCGGGACGCATCAGGAGCTGCTGCGGACGTGTCCGGCGTACCGCGACATCCTTTCGCAGACCTCTGACCTCGCGGACGCGGCGCAGGAAGCCGAGTCCGCCGACGGCACACTCGTGGAGGTGTCCCGATGACGACGACCACCACCGACTGGCGGGGTGTCGCCACCGAGAAGAAGGACGATCTGCCCGACAAGAGGGGCATCCGGCTGCGGGCGCGCAGCCGCAGGCTGCTCGGCGAGCTCGTCCGGCCGCATCGCAGAGAACTGGTTTTCTGTACGGGCATGGTGCTGGTCCAGACCGTGTTCAACATGGCCGGGCCGTACCTGGTCTCGATCGGCATCGACCGCGGCATCCCGGCGCTGCGGCGCGGGGACTGGGGCCCGATCACCGCGATCTTCGTGGCCATGGTGATCAGCGCGATCCTGGCCTCGGGGCTGCGCGCGATCTTCCTGAACAAGGTCGGGCGCATCGGCCAGACCATGCTGCTGAACCTGCGGCGCATGGTGTTCACCAAGTTCCAGGCGCTCCCGTTGGCGTTCCACGAGAACTACACGTCCGGGCGCGTCATCAGCCGGCTGACCTCCGACCCGGACGCGCTGAACGACCTGATCGACAACGGCCTGGACGGGCTGCTGGACGCGGTGCTGACGGTGTCGGCGATCGGCATCATGATGGCGGTGCTGGACGTGCCGCTGACCCTCGTGGTGGTGCTGGCGTTCCCGGCGATGCTGCTGCTGATGCGCTGGTTCTCGCGGCACTCGGCGGTGGCGTACCGGCGGACGCGGGAGACGATCGCGGCGCTGATCGTGCACTTCGTGGAGACCTGCAACGGCATCCGCGCGGTGAAGGCGTTCCGCCGCGAGCCGCGCAACGAGGAGATCTTCGGCCAGCTGAACAACGAGTTCCGGGCCGCCAACGCCCGCGCCATGAACCTGCTGGCGGTCTTCATCCCCGGGATGAAGACCATCGCGGCCTTCACCACCGCGGCCGTGGTGGTCTACGGCGGCCTGCGGGTGATGGACGGGAACATCCAGATCGGGGTGCTGGTGGGCTTCGTGCTGTACCTGCGGCGGTTCTTCAACCCGCTGGAGGACATCGCGATGTTCTACAACTCGTTCCAGAGCGGGACGGCCGCGCTGGAGAAGCTGTCCGGGGTCCTGGAGGAGGCGAACGAGCTGCCGGAGCCGGCCGAGCCGAAGCCGCTGCCGTCGCCGCTGCAGGGGGCGGTGTCGTTCGACGGCGTGACGTTCGCCTACCCGAAGCGCGAGTCGGACGAGTCGTCGGCGGCGGAGGGAGATGGGGCGTCAGGAGCGCGGGCCGAGGGGACGGCGGAGGCTGAGGACATCGGCACCGGCGGCAAGGTGATCCTGCCGTTGCTGGACCTGGAAGTCCCGGCCGGCCAGACCGTGGCCCTGGTGGGAGCGACCGGAGCGGGCAAGTCCACCCTGGCGCGCCTGCTGTGCCGCTTCTACGACCCGCAGGACGGCGCGGTCCGTGTCGACGGCGTGGACGTCCGCGACCTGGCGGACGCCGACCTGCGCCGCGCGGTGGTGATGGTGACGCAGGAGAACTTCCTGTTCGCCGGCACGGTCGCGGACAACATCGCCTTCGGACGGCCCGATGCCGGCCGCGCTGACATCGAGGCGGCGGCGAGGGCCATCGGCGCGCACGAGTTCATCAGCGCGCTGCCGGACGGCTACGACACGGATGTGAAGAAGCGCGGAGGCCGGCTGTCGGCCGGGCAGCGGCAGCTGGTGGCCTTCGCGCGGGCCTTCATCGCGGACCCGGCGGTGCTGGTGCTGGACGAGGCCACGAGTTCGCTGGACGTGCCCAGCGAGCGCATGGTCCAGCGCGCGCTGCGGACGATCCTCGCCGACCGGACGGCGCTGATCATCGCGCATCGGTTGTCCACGGTCGAGATCGCGGACCGGGTGCTCGTGATGGAGCAGGGACGGATCGTCGAGGACGGGGAGCCCGGTGCGCTGCTCGCCGCCGGGACGGGGCGGTTTGCGGGGCTGCATCAGGCTTGGCGGGAGAGTTTGGTGTAGGTGGGTTGTGTAGGTGAGTTGCTGTAGGCGGGTTGGCGCTGCGAGGTGCCGGCTGGCGGCCGGCGTCGTCTCTTTGGAGGCGGCGCCGGCTTTGCGGTTTCGTGGGTCGTTCGCTGCGGGAGATCCCCGGCGGCGCCGCGCGGCAGATTTTCAGCCCGCTTTACCCGCTCGCTCAGACCTCATTCAGGCTTTGCCGACACTGTTGCATGACGCGGATGCCCGTCCGTCTGCACGTGCGTCCGGCGCGTGCGTTCGGCTCGCGTGCGCCCTGGTGAAAGGCCTCGTCAGCACTCTGCGCTGATCGCCCGACCCCGCTGTGTAGTGCCAAGACTCGGCAAAGTCCCGGTCATCTTCGGGCCGTACCCATTGAGACCGGACTGTGACCTCCGGCAGATTGCTCTCCCGACAGGCCTCGCGCGAGCGTTCGAAAGCGAAGTACCCACGGCTCGCGCACAGGAGGCGAAGTTCGGCGGAAGGCCTCTCTTGTCCGGCATATCCGGCTCCGGCAGACATGTTGCCAGCCACGCCAAGCCCGGTGCGGTGAGCAGCGCCAAGGGCAAGGTCAAGACCGCGGCTGCGGTGACCAGTGTCCTGGCGGTCAGCGGAGGCGTCGCCACTGCGTTCCACCTGCATCAGGATGGTCTGCGCAACAGCGCTGAGGCCGCTTCGCAGGACTCGAACACCTCGGCGGCGGCCGCGGCGGCGAACGCGCTGCTGGCCCAGCGGACCGGGAGCACCACCGCGGCGAACCGCGACATGCAGCGGCCGACGCTGGCTCCGTCCTCTTCGTCGAGTTCGTCGAGTGCCGCTCCGACCTCGGCGAGCAGCTCCACCACCACGCCGCCGGCGCCGACTTCGACGTCGACCAGTACGCCGGCGCCCACGCCGACCAAGACCGAGACGCCGCTGCCGTCCAAGACGTCCACGTCGACCCCGACGCCGACGAAGACCACGACGACGCCGAGCTCGTCGAGCTCCAGCTCGTCGTCCGGTTCGTCGACGAACATGGGCTACAACGCCACGCCCGCGCAGGCGAAGGCGATCGCCGCGGCGGTCGTGCCCTCCGGTGAGCTCGGGTGCTTCTCGGACATCATCGAGCGCGAGTCGAGCTGGAACGTCTTCGCCACCAACCCGTCCTCCGGGGCCTACGGCCTCGGGCAGGCGCTGCCCGGCGACAAGATGGCCTCGATGGGCTCCGCGTGGCGCAACAGCGCGCTGGTCCAGATCAAGTGGGCGCTGTCCTACATGAACGGTCGTTACGGCTCGCCGTGCGCCGCGTGGACCTTCTGGCAGGCCCACAACTGGTACTGAGGTACCCCGCACCACCCGCGTAACGGGTTGGCAATCGATACCGGGTCGGCAATCGACCCCGGGACAGCCCTCGATACCGGGTCGGCAATCGATACCGAGGTAGCCACCGATACCGACGTACCGACCAGGCCCCTCCGGGACCCCACAGCCGCCGCAGGCTCACGCGTGCGGCGGACCCGGGCGGCCGCAACACCGCCCCGCAGCCGAGCCCCCCACCGGCCGGCCGGGCGGACCAGGAAGGGTGCGTCTCAGCCGTCTGAGGCGGCGGCGAGCAGCGGGACCAGAACGTCGGACACCGGCGTCGGGATCCCGTGCCGCCGCCCCAGGCGGCGCACCACCCCGTTGCGCGCGTCCCACTCCAGTTCCCGGCCGGCCAGCCGGTCGAACAGGATCGAGGAGCCGATGTCGGGGTCCATCCGCTCGAAGATGCCGACCAGGGCCTCGGCCTCCGTCTCCGGCAGCGCCGCGCCCTCGGCGCGGGCCACCGCCAGCGTCTCCTGGGCCAGGGCCAGGGCCAGCTCCCGGATGTCGGGGCGCTGGTAGATCGCCGCGCGCTTGCCGGTCGCGGCCATCACGCCGGCGATCGCGTTCGTGGTCAGCTTGCGCCAGGCGGCGGTCGTGAAGTCCGAGACCAGTTCCACCTCGACCGCCGGGGCGCCTTCCAGCAGCCGGGCGAACTCCTCGCCGTCGGGGCCGGCCGGCACCTGCAGCAGCGAGGAGATGTTGTCGCGGACCGTGACCTCGCCGGGGCCGGTCGGCTCGGCGCTGATCCAGACGATGGCCGGGAGCACGTGCGCGTCGTTCGCGTACGGTGCGACCCGCTCGACGTGCTCCACGCCGTTCTGCAGGGCCACGACGGTCGTCGAGGGCTTGCACAGCGCGTCCAGGTAGCCGGCGGCGCCGTCGGTCTGGTGCGCCTTCACCGCGAGCAGCACCCACTCGGCCGGGCCGGCCACGTCCGCCGGGGAGGTGAGGATCGGGGCGTCCAGGTCCGTGGCGGTGCCCGAGACGTCGTCGACCACCCGCAGCGGCCCCGGGTCGCGCCGTGCGCACAGCGTGACGGTGTGCCTCCCCGTCTGCTGCGCGGCAAGCGCCGCGACCGAACCGATAGCGCCAGGCCCCACCACCGCTATGTCCGCCATGGAACAAGAGCGTATTGCTTCTCCGGCACAGTGTGCGAGGCGACAACAGGTTGCGATCGCAGGTTACCGCCGAGTTCACGCGCCCTGCGGCGGCCGCCTACCGCACGTCGCCCATCAGCCGGTTGATGATCGGCGAGGCCAGGAACACCAGCAGCCCGATGCCCGCCGCCACCGCGCCCAGCGTCAGGAAGTAGGTGAAGTCGCTCATCACCGTGCTGAGCTTGGTGACGTAGACGTTGAGCGCGTTCCCGGTCGCGGTGGCCAGGAACCACAGCCCCAGCATCTGCCCGGCGAAGCGGGCCGGGGCCAGCTGCGTGGTCACCGACAGCCCGACCGGGGACAGGCACAGCTCGCCGATCGTCTGCAGCAGGTAGGTGATCGCCAGGAACCAGATCGAGACCCGGTGCGTGGGCGTGGCGTCCTTGCCGGCGATGCTCATCACGAAGAACGAGCAGCCGATCACCACCAGCCCGATCGCGAACTTCACCGAGGTGCGCGGGGCCCGGTCGCCGAGCTTCTGCCACATCCAGGCGAAGATCGGCGCGAACACCATGATGTAGAACGGGTTCGCGGACTGCAGCCACACCGAGGGCATCTGCCAGCCGAAGATCGACAGGTCGGTCTTGTCGGCCGCGAACAGGTTGAGCTGGCTGCCGGACTGGTCGTAGATCATCCAGAACACCGTGGCGCCGATGAAGAACGCGACGAACGCCAGCAGCTTGGGCCGCTCCCCGGCGGTCAGCCCGCCCCGGCTGAACATGTAGCCGAAGTAGACGAACGGCGTGACGATGATCGGCGCGGCCAGGCCGTCGGCGAACGCCGAGACCGACCACTCGGTGATCGCCATCCAGCCCAGCACGATGGCCAGCACCACCGCCACGATCAGCGCGCCCATCCGCAGCGAGCGCCGCAGCTCCGGCGGGGTGATCGGCTTGGGCGGCCGGAGCCCGACGGTGCCCAGGTGCTTGCCCTCCACGACGTACCAGACCACCGCGAAGGTCATGCCGAGCGCGGCGATCCCGAAGCCCAGGTGGTAGTTGACGTGCTGGCCGACCCAGCCGGCGGTCAGCGGCGCCAGGAACGCGCCGGAGTTGATCGCCATGTAGAAGATCGTGAAGCCGGCGTCCCGCCGGTCGTCGTGCTGGTGGTAGAGCCCGCCGACCTGCGCGGAGATGTTCGGCTTGAGCAGCCCGGTGCCCAGCACGATCAGCCCCAGGCCCAGGAACGAGGTGGCCGCGGTCGGGACAGCCATCACGTAGTGGCCCAGCGCGATGATGATGCCGCCCCACAGCACCGAGCGTCTGGCGCCCCAGACCCGGTCGGCGACCCAGCCGCCGGGCACCGCCATCAGGTACACCAGGCTGTTGTAGATGCCGTAGAAGCTGTTGCCGGCCGCGTCCGACAGTCCCAGGCCGTGATGGGCCGTGGTGTCGGTGAGGAACAGGACGAGCAGCCCGCGCATGCCGTAGAAGCTGTACCGCTCCCAGAACTCGGTCGCGAACAGTGTCTGCAGACCCTTCGGGTGGCCGAAGAACGCTCGATCCTCATCCTGCGGCGGCAGGCCCTGGGCAGGCGAGGGAACGTCGTGGGTCGTCATGCGTTCGGTGCTTCCCGGACCAGATCGCCGCATTACAGACAATGCTCCAGATGGGGGAGCGACAGCAGGTCGACCCCGATTACCATCACACTCATGACCCGAGTACTGCTCGCCGAGGACGACGCCGCCATTTCCGAACCGCTGGCGCGGGCGCTCCGACGTGAGGGCTATGAGGTCACCGTCCGCGCCGACGGCCCCGGGGCCCTGCTGGCCGGTCAGAGTGGCGTCGACCTGGTCGTTCTCGACCTGGGCCTGCCCGGCATGGACGGCCTGGAGGTCTGCCGCCGGCTGCGTGCCGACGGCCACACCTTCCCGGTGCTGGTGTTGACAGCCCGCGCCGACGAGGTCGACACCGTGGTGGGCCTCGACGCCGGCGCCGACGACTATGTGACCAAGCCCTTCCGGCTGGCCGAACTGCTGGCCCGGGTCCGGGCGCTGCTCCGGCGCGGCACCCCGGACCTGGGCAACGGCGTGCACGGCGTCCGGATAGACATCGAATCGCACCGCGCTTACCTGGGCGACCAGGAGCTGAACCTGACCGCCAAGGAGTTCGACCTGCTCCGGGTGCTGGTCCGCGAGGTCGGCCGGGTGGTCACCCGCGACCAGCTGATGCGCGAGGTCTGGGACACCACGTGGTGGTCCTCCACCAAGACCCTGGACATGCACATCTCCTGGCTGCGCAAGAAGCTCGGCGACGAGGCCTCCCGTCCTCGGTTCATCACCACGGTGCGGGGCGTCGGCTTCCGCTTCGAGCGCGGCTAGCGCCCGGGCCCGCCTGCTGTGCGCCGCCGCCTGGTCTCCTCCACGTTCCTCGTGGTCATGATGGTCGTCATCCTGCTCGGTGTGCCGTTGGCCGTGCTCGAGGTGCGCTCGGTGGACACCAGCACCAAGACCATCCTGGCCACCGAGGCCCGAATGCTCGCCCAGACCGTGCGGATGCAGGTCAGCAAGGCCAGCCCGGACGGCACCAACTCCGGGCCGGGCGACTACACGCGGGACTGGCAGCAGATGATCGCCTCCGACCACGACGCCACGGTCAACGTCGACGGCCAGAGCCCGGTCCAGGTCAACAGCGCGCTGCCGCCCGGCGCGCCGACCTTCAGCGTCACCTTCGACATCGACAACGTGCTGCGCAACGTCGGAGTGCACGTCACCGTCCGGGCCTCGCGCGAGCCGGCCGACCAGCAGATACGCAGCTCCATGTACCTGATCGGCGGGGTGGCGCTGGCCGTCCTGGTGGCCGCGACCGGCCTGGCCTACCTGCAGGCCCGCCGGCTCACCAAGCCGCTGGAGGAGCTGGCGGCCACCGCCGAGCGCCTGGGCTCGGGCGACCCGCGGCCCCGGCACCGCCGCTACGGCATCAGCGAGCTGGACCGGGTCGCCGAGGTCATCGACAGTTCGGCGGACCGGATCTCCACCATGCTCGGGGCCGAGCGCCGGCTGGCCGCCGAGGCCTCGCACGAGCTGCGCACCCCGCTGGCCGCGCTGTCGATGCGGCTGGAGGAGATCATCACGCTGGCCGACGACCCGCAGACCGTGCGCGACGAGGCCGAGGTGGCGCTGTCCCAGGTGGAGCGGCTCACCGACGTGGTGCAGCGGCTGCTGACCACGGTGCGCACCCACCGGCGCTCGGATCTTGCGGTGCCGATCGAGGTGGACACCGTGATCCGGCAGCAGGTCCACGAGTGGCGCCCGGCCTACCAGTCGATGCGCCGCGGGATCGTGGTCTCCGGCGAGCGGCGGCTGATGGCCATGGCCACGCCCGGCGCGTTCTCCCAGATCCTGTCCACGCTGCTGGAGAACTCGCTGATCCACGGCGCCGGCACGGTCACCGTGCACACCCGCGCGGTCGGCGGCTCGGTGGTGGTCGAGGTCGGCGACGAGGGCGACGGCATCGCGCCGGACCTGGAGGCGAAGCTGTTCGAGCGGGGCGCCTCCTCGCGCGGGTCCACCGGGCTGGGCCTGGCAGTGGCGCGGGAGCTGGCCGAGGCCGACGGTGGCCGGCTGAACCTGGTGCTTCAGCGGCCGGCGGTGTTCGCCGTCTTCCTCACGGAGCACTCGCCCTTGTCGGTGATTGCGCGCTGAAGCCGTCGTCGTCGGAGCCCTCAGCGCCGCCGGCGGTCCCGGTGGCCGCCCCAGTGGCCCCGGCGCTTCCAGCTGCCCCAGCTGCCCCGGTGGCCTCGGGGAAGACGAACAGGTGCGAGGTCGTGAACCGGAACACCCCGGCGACCGGCAGGCCCAGGATGAACTTGGCGACGTTGGCCGCCTCGATGCTGTGGAAGCCCAGCACCCGGTCCCCGACGAACACGAAGCTGTTCTCGATGATCAGGCCGACCAGGCTGATCAGCGCGAACATCGCCATCTCCCGGCGGCGGGCGTCGGCCGGCCGGTCGCGGAAGACCCAGTAGCGGTTGCCGATGTAGGCGGTGACGGTGGCCACGCAGGTGCCGCCGATGGAGGCGACGGTGTGGCTCAGGCCGGTGTACTGCCACAGGAGGTTGGAGCTGCCGACGTCCGAGGCCACGCCGATGGCGCCGACCACGCCGAACTTGAGCATCTCGGCGTAGAGCTTGCGGAACGTCGAGACGATTCTGGCTACGAGCACAGGAGGATTATCTACAAAGACGCGACGGTGCTGTCAGCCCGCGGCCTCAGCGGCCCGCGGTCTCCGGGACCGGGCGCTGGTGCGCCGCGTGGCTGTTCGAGGTCGGGTACAGCGGCGCGGTCGCGGACGCCGGGACGACCTCGGGCTCCTCGACGGTGCCCTCGGGGAAGACGAAGGTCCGGTAGCAGTACAGGCGGAACAGCATGCCCAGCGGCATACCGAAGACGTACTTGGCGATGTTGACCGCCAGCGTGCCGTCCTGGCCCAGGCCGTACTTGCTGATGAAGACGAACATGACCTCGATGACCATGGCGACGCCGTTGATCAGGAAGAAGAAGATCATCTCCCGGTGGCGGTCGATCTTGTCGCGGTCCTTGTAGGTCCAGTACCGGTTGCCGATGTAGGAGACGATGGTGGCCACCGCGGTCGAGACGATGGTGGCGACGATCTGCTTGTCCTTGACCGCCAGCAGCATGCCGTTCAACACGACGATGTTGACCACCAGGGCTGCCGCGCCCACGGCTCCGAACTTCGACAGCTCGTGGACGAGGTGTTCGAAGCGGTTGTACAGAGAACGCACGACCGTCACGCCTGCCACCTGTCTTCCATCGGTTTTCTCCTAGCGACCCGAGGGTACCGTTCCTATCTGGGCCGCTTCGACTGCTGACCGGGAAACCTCCGTTAAATCTACTCATCGCGACGTAGCTGTGACATTAGGCCGCACCCATTCGTGGTGCTAGGTCCGGGATGTCGGAACCGGATGTGTCCAGAGGAGGCAACCGAAATCCACCCCGCGTGCGTTAAGGGCTCACTGCCGCGCCCCATAGACTTAACCGGTGAGCTTTCCCGTGGTAGGAGTCGTCGGAGGCGGCCAGCTGGCGCGCATGATGCAGCAGGCCGCGATCGGTCTGGGAGTGGAGCTGCGCGTGCTGGCGCAGCGGCCGGACGATCCGGCCGCGCAGGTGACGCCGGGCACCGTGATCGGCGACCACCACGACTTCGAGGCGCTCAAGGCCTTCGCCGCCGGCTGCGACGTGCTCACCTTCGATCATGAGCACGTGCCCACCGACTTCCTGCACGAGCTGGAGGCTGCCGGCGTCGCCGTCCGCCCCGGCCCGGACGCGCTGGTCTACGCCCAGGACAAGGGCTTGATGCGGCAGCGGCTCTCCGAGCTCGGGCTGCCGTGCCCGCAGTGGGCGCTGGTCTCCTCCGACGACGATCTCGCCGACTTCGGCACGACGGTCGGCTTCCCCTATGTCCTGAAGGCCACCCGCGGCGGCTACGACGGCCGCGGGGTGTGGGTGGTCGACGATATGGACGAGGCGCGGGCGGTGCTGGCTGGCGCCGTCGAGCGCGGCGTGAAACTGCTGGCCGAGGCCAAGGTGCCGTTCGTCCGGGAGCTGTCGGCCCAGGTCGCGCGCTCCCCGCACGGCCAGGCGGCCGCCTACCCGGTGGTGGAGTCGCTGCAGATCGACGGGATCTGCCGCGAGGTGTACATGCCGGCGCCGGGGCTGTCCGAGGCCGCCGCGCTGGACGCGCAGCGGATCGCGCTGACCATCGCCAAGGAGCTCGGGGTCACCGGGATGCTCGCGGTGGAGATGTTCGAGACCGCCGACGGCGCCGTGCTGATCAACGAGCTGGCGATGCGGCCGCACAACTCCGGGCACTGGAGCATGGACGGCGCGGTCACCGGCCAGTTCGAGCAGCACCTGCGCGCCGTGCTGGACCTGCCGCTGGGCCAGGTGCGGCCGGTGGCGCCGGTGGTGGTGATGGCCAACGTGCTGGGCCTGGACCTGCCCGAGGTCTACCCGGCGTACAAGCACGTGATGGCGCACGACCCCGGGGTCAAGGTGCACATGTACGGCAAGGCCGTGAAGCCGGGCCGGAAGATCGGGCATGTCAACGTCCTGAGCGTCCAGGGCGGGTCGTTCGAGGACACCGTCGAGCGTGCCCGGCACGCCGCCGCGTACCTGCGAGGAGAGATCGATGAGTGAGCCGGCCACCTCCACCGCCAGCCCCCTGGTCGGGCTGGTGATGGGCTCGGACTCGGACTGGCCGGTGATGAAGCTCGCCGCCGAGGCGCTGGAGGAGTTCGGCATCCCCTACGAGGCGGACGTGGTCTCGGCGCACCGCATGCCGCGCGAGATGATCGCCTACGGCGAGAACGCGGCCGGCCGCGGCCTGAAGGTGATCATCGCCGGCGCCGGCGGCGCGGCGCACCTGCCCGGCATGCTCGCCTCCGTCACCCCGCTGCCGGTGATCGGCGTCCCGGTCCCGCTGAAGTACCTGGACGGCATGGACTCGCTGCTGTCGATCGTGCAGATGCCGGCCGGCGTCCCGGTCGCCACGGTCTCGGTCGGCGGCGCCCGCAACGCCGGCCTGCTGGCCGCCCGCATCCTGGCCGCCCACGACCTGGAACTGCTCGGCGCCATGCGCGCCTTCCAGGACGACCTCAACGCTCAGGCCACGGCCAAGGGTGCAGTTCTGCGGGCCGTTAGGGCAGAGTAGGCCGGACGCATAGCGAGACACACTGGTCTGGTATCCGTTGTCTGTGTTTTTCAGCGGGACCGTGCTCATCGCGGGCGACTTCGGCCGGCCTTAGAGGGGACACTGTGGGTAACACGGGAAACCGCCTCTAAGGCGTGCGCGACGACAATGGGGGAGCAGTTCAGTGGACGCCAACCGACCCGCTCCGGGACCCGGCGGCTACGGCGGCCTCGGCGCCGGCAGCATCGTCTCGAAGAACATCCAGCCGCTGCTGGAGGCCGACCCGCGCCAGATCGGGCCCTACGCGGTGGGCGGGCGCCTGGGTCAGGGCGCGATGGGCAGCGTCTACCTCGGCTTCGCCCCCTCCGGCCAGGCGTTCGCGCTGAAGGTGCTGCGCCAGGACTTCGCCTCCGACCGCGACTTCCGTAAGCGCTTCACCCGCGAGATCGCCGCGGCGCGCGCGGTGCACTCCCCGTTCGTCAACGCCGTCACCGACGCCGACCCGAACGCCGCGACCCCGTGGCTGGCCTCGTACTTCATCCCCGGCCCGCCGCTGAGCTCGGCGGTGCAGCTGGCCGGGCCCTTCGCCCCCCGCTCGGTGGCCCACCTCGGCGTCGGCATCGGCCTGGCCCTGCAGGCCATCCACACCGCGGGCATCGTCCACCGCGACCTGAAGCCGGCCAACGTCCTGGTCGCCTCCGACGGCCCGCGCGTCATCGACTTCGGCATAGCCCGCGCCGTCGACGCCAGCATGCTCACCGCCACCGGCATGCGCCTGGGCACCCCGAGCTTCATGGCGCCGGAACAGGTGGCGGGCAGCGACGTGGACGCCCCGGCGGACGTCTGGGCGGTCGGCGGCATGCTGATCTATGCCGCTACCGGACGGACCCCCTTCGGCGATGGCAACGCGATGGCCATCCTCTACCGCGTCGAGAACCACGACCCGGACCTGCAGGGACTGGAACCGGCTCTGGCGCACATAGCGGGCCGCTGCCTGGCCAAGGACCCCGCCGACCGCCCGACCCCGACCCAGCTCGTCGAGATGTGCCGCGCGGCCCTCAACGGCGGCCTGGCGGGACACCCGGCCCTGCGCGGCTCGGACGTCACCGGCTGGCTGCCGTCGGCGGTCTCCCGCGACCTCGCCGCGCGTGCGGCGGAGCTTTCGAACATCGGGCACGTGGTGCCGGGCCCGGTGGCTGCGGCCGCGCCGGTCGCGCCGCCGTACGCCGGCGGGGACACGGGCACCGGTACCGGTACCGGCACAGGCAGCGCGGGCAGGACCGGCGGCGGCCTCGGCGGATTCTTGCGACGCAAAGGCGGAGGACCGGCCGGCGCCGCTTCCGCGACGGGGGCGCCTCTGAGCGGGCAGCCCAGTGGTCAATACAGTCAGGGGACTGCGATGGGTGGCGGGCAGGGTCAGTACGGTCAGCCGGGCGGCCAGACCGGCGGCGGACAGTACGGACCGCCGCCCGGTTACGAGGGTCAGGACCCGAACGGGACGGGTGGCGGCGGGCAGGGCCAGTACGGCGGGGCTGGTGGGACGGGGCAGATGCCGCCGGCGCAGATGCCGCCCGGCCAGGTGCCGCCTGGGCAAATTCCGCCCGGTCAGATGCCGCCCGGCCAGTATGGGGCGCCCGCTCCGCAGCAGGGTCATCCCGGCCAGTGGGGCCAGCCTCAGCAAGGAAGCTTCGGTGGCCAGCAGCCTGCCGCGCCTGCGTGGGGACCCTCGGGCCCTTCGGGCAGCGACATGCCCACCATCGTCACGCCCCCGAACGCGCCTGCTCCTGCACCGGAACCCCAGGGGCCGGCCTGGCGGGTGGCGACGTCTTCACAGCCGCCGGCGGCCCCGGAGCCGGAACCCGCAGGAGTCGCCGGGCTTCCCGCAGGCTTCACTCCGATCGGGGAAGAGGCCAGGCGACTCGCTGAAGCCGTTGACGGTGCTCCGGGTGGCGGTACCGGGCAGCAGCCGGCAGGGAGCGGTCCTGCCTGGGGGCAGACTCCCGGCTCAGGCTTCGGTCAGCAGCCTGCGAGCGGTGCTTCGGGTTGGGGGCAGCCTGCGCCTTCTGACGCTCCTGCTTGGGGCCAGCCCCCAGCTGCTTCTTCTCAGCCGGCCGCTTCCGATGCTCCGGCTTGGGGCCAGCCTGCCGCTGCTTCTCCGCAGCCCGCTGCCTTCACGCCCGACTCTTCCGCAGCCCCCGACGTCGATGCGGCCTTCGGCGCGCCCAAGCCCGCCAACTCGGCCATCCCCCAGATCGCGGAGCCGACCTTCGCGACCAACTTCAATATCCCGGCGGTCACCCCGCAACCTGAGGCCGGCGCCGAATCCGGGCCCGCCCGGTCGGGTATCGGCGTGCCTTCCATCGCCGAGCCGACGTTCGCGACCAACTTCAACATCCCGGCGGTCACCCCGCAACCTGAGGCCGGCGCCGAATCCGGGCCCGCCCGGTCGGGTATCGGCGTGCCTTCCATCGCCGAGCCGACGTTCGCGACCAACTTCAACATCCCGGCGGTCACCCCGCAGCCCGAGCCCGCCGCCGATCGCGCCGAGCAGCCGCAGGCCGCGCCGTCGGCCCCGACCTCGGCCCCGGTACCCGCGCCCTCGTTCGGGATCCCGCAGATCGCCGAGCCGACGTTCGCGACCAACTTCAACATCCCGGCCGTCACCCCCACGCCCGAGCCCGCCGACTCCGCCGCTGCCGCCGACGCCCCCGCGTCCCAGGCCGCGCCGTCGGCCCCGGCGCCGGCTCCCGCGCCGTCGTTCGCGATCCCGCAGATCGCCGAACCCACGTTCGCCACCAACTTCAACATGCCCGCCGTGACCCCGCAGTCCAGTGCCGCGGATTCCGACGCGCCCGAAGCCTCGGCACCCGCGGCACCGTTCGGCGGGGTCAGCGTCCCGCAGATCGCCGAGCCGACCTTCGCGACCAACTTCAACATCCCCGCGGTCTCCGCCGCCGGCCCGAACGCGGACGCCGACTCGGCCACCGACGCGCCCTCGGCCCGTACCGGCCCTCCCGCGGTCAGCGTCCCCTCCATCGCTGAACCCTCCTGGGCCACCGGCTTCATGCCCGCGGTCACCCCCGAAGCCCCGGCCCAGGACCCGATCCCGGACGAGCCGGACCCGGCCCCCAAGCCGGTGACCCACGCCCCGCCGATCCCGCCGCACCTCCAGCAGCCGATGACGCCGCCCAAGGGCTTCGGCGCCCCGTCAAGCACATCGAGCTCGCAGCAGCAGCCGACGCCGCAGCCTCAGCAGCAGGGCTTGCCCTTCCAGCAGCAGGCCCCGGCTCAGCAGCCCTTCGCGCCATCTCAGCCCTCGACGCCCCAGCCGCCGTTCGCCCCGCCCCAGGCACAGGCGCAGCAGCAGGGCCAAGGTCAGCAGCAGCAGCCCTACGCCGCCGGCGGCTACGCTCCCCAGCCCCAGCCCCAGCCCCAGCCCCCGTACGCCCAGCAGCAGCCCCCGGCGCCCCAGCCCCAGCACGGCTACCAGCAGCAACCGCCGCAGCCCTACCAGCAGCAACCTGCGCAGGGGTACCAGCAGCAGCCGCCGCAGGCTTACCAGCAGCCGTACCAGCCGCAGCCTCAGCAGCAGGGCCAGCAGCAGGGCCAGTACCCCCAGCCGCAGTTCGGCTACCAGCAGCAGCCCCCAGCGCCGCCGCAGCAGCAGCACGCGGCCTACCAGCAGCAGCCCCCGGCCCCGCCGCAGCACGCCGCCCCGCCGCAGCAGCACGCGGCCTATCAGCAGCAGCCGCCCCAGCACTCCACTCCGAGCCCCAACGCCAACCCCAACCAACCCACCACCCCCCGCCCGGACCACAACCCCCAAGCCGGCGGCCTCACCATCGTCCCCCTCCCGCCCTCGATGGAGTCCCCGTACGGCGTCCCCGAACGCCCCCACGGCCCCGGCCCGACCCTCCTCGACACCGACACCGCCAAGGGCTGGTCCTCCTGGTCCAGCAGCAAGCGCATCATCGTCCTCGCCGTCGTGGGCATCGTGGTCGTCGGCGGCATCGTCGCGGGGATCCTCGCCATGTCCGGCGGCGGCTCCTCCAAGTCCGGCGCCTCCACCCCCGGCTCGCCCGTCGTCGGCAACACCGCCCAGACCAGCGGCTCCAGCAGCTTCGCCGCCGCCGGCCAGGACCCCCACTGGCTGTTCGAGGCGGCGAACGCCTGATCCACGCGCGGTCTGGAGGTCCGTCCAGCGGTCCACTGGACGGCGCCGTGCTCAACGCGACCCGGCCGGACCACTAACCTGTCAGTCATGACAGGGCATGGACCGGCCGTCGCAGCGGTCGGAAACACGGCGGGCACGGGGAGTAGCGGGACATACTTCAGCGCCTACTCCGTGGTCGGAATCCTCCTGCTCCTGGGAGTGGCGTTCGTGGCGACCGCTTTTGGCGCCAACCGCTTGCTGCGTCCCCACGCACCGAGCCCGGAGAAGCTCCTCACCTACGAATGCGGCGTGGACCCCGTCGGCGAGGGGTGGGCCCACACGCAGGTCCGTTATTACGTATATGCGTTCCTCTACGCCATCTTCGCCGTAGACGCCGTATATCTGTTCCCCTGGGCGACCATCTTCGCGGCGCCCGGCTTCAAGGGCACGACGCTCGTGGAGATGTTCGTCTTCCTCGGCTTCCTTGCGGTCGGCCTGCTGTACGCCTACAAGAAGGGTGTGCTGGCATGGCTGTAGACCTCCCCGTCCCGCGCGTCGGAGCGCCTGTGCAGTCCTCCGCACAGGGAACAGGTACGGGAGCCGCTTTAGGGCTCCTCAACAGTGCCGCTCCCCAGCCGATGCGCGTCGTCCTCAACTGGGGACGCCGTTACTCCCTCTGGGTCTTCAACTTCGGTCTGGCCTGCTGCGCGATCGAGTTCATCGCGACCTCCATGGCCCGCCACGACTTCATCCGTCTGGGCGTCATCCCCTTCGCGCCGGGGCCCCGTCAGGCGGACCTGATGGTCGTCTCCGGCACGGTCTCGGACAAGATGGCCCCGGCCGTGAAGCGTTTGTATGACCAGATGCCCGAGCCCAAGTACGTGATCTCCTTCGGCTCCTGCTCCAACTGCGGGGGCCCGTACTGGGACTCGTATTGTGTTACCAAGGGTGTCGACCAGGTCATCCCGGTGGACGTCTACGTGCCGGGCTGCCCGCCGCGTCCTGAAGCTCTGCTTCAAGGAATCATTAAGCTGCAGGAAAAGATCGCGGGGGAGGACCTCCGGTCTCGCTATAGCGGACGCGATCCTCGGCACCCTCCGCGGCTCCCCTTTATGCGTCGCTCGCCTAAGCATCTCTCCAAGGGGTCCGCGTCCGGGTCCCAGTACGGGTCCGGGTCCGCGTCCGCAGAGTCGACCGACAACAAGGCCTCCTCCCAGACCATCGCGGACATCCTCGCGACGGCCCAGGCGCCGGTCTCGCTTCTTCCCCCGCGCGAGGACGCCTCGACGATCCTCCTCCCGGTCGTGGAGACGCCGAAGCCGCCGAAGCTCTTTTACCGCCGCTACCCGAAGGAGCTGCGGCGCTCCCGCGACATCGGCCTCAACATCCTCAACCAGAAGCCGGACGCCGACGATGACTGAGACCGAGACCTGGGACGACGTCCAGGAGACCTTCGGCGAGCGGACCGTCACCGTCGCCTCCGGCGACTGGCTGGCCACGCTTGAGCGGACCCACGGACTGGGCTACACGTTCTTCGACTGGCTGACCGCGGTCGACGAGCAGGACGCGGGCTTCGACGTCTTCGCGCACGTCGCCAAGGTCGAGGGCGACGAGCGTGCGACCCGCCTGCTGATTCGGACCCGCATCCCGAAGAACAAGCCCGAGCTGCCCTCGGCCGTGCACGTCTACCGGGGTGCGAACTGGCACGAGCGCGAGACGTTCGAGATGTTCGGCATCACGTTCACCAACCACCCGAACCTGATCCCGCTGCTCCTGCCCGACGGCTTCGACGGGCATCCGCTGCGCAAGGACTTCGTACTGGCCGCGCGGGTCGCCAAGGAGTGGCCGGGCGTCAAGGAGCCGGGGGAGGGCGGGCCTTCGCACGCCGCCCCCGCCGGGCGCGCGACGCGCCGCCGGATGGTGCCTCCGGGCGTCCCGGACGGCTGGCTGAAGCCGCTGCCGGAGGACGAGGCTCACGGGTCCGAGGGGTCCGAGGGGTCCGACAGGTCCGATGCCTCTCCGGCCGAGGGACAGGAAGGCGGAGCATGACCGTCACGGACGCCGTCGTCCGGCTGGCCGTCATCCTGGGGTTCTTCCTGGTCGTGCCGCTGGTGGTGGGCCAGATGGAGCACAAAGTCATGGCGCACATGCAGTCCCGCGTGGGGCCGATGTACGCCGGGGCCTTCCACGGCTGGGCGCAGCTGGTCGCGGACGGTGTGAAGTTCGCGCAGAAGGAGGACGTGGTCCCGGCCGCCGCCGACCGCCGCGTGTTCCAGCTGGCGCCGGCCGTCGCGCTGATCCCGTACCTGGTGGTGCTGGTGACGATCCCGATCGGGCCGGGCACGCAGGTCGGGCGGAACCTGGACGCCGGGCTGTTCTTCGTCCTGGCGGTGATGGGCGTCGGCGTGCTGGGCTCGCTGATGGCCGGCTGGGCCAGCGCCAACAAGTACTCGCTGCTCGGCGGCATCCGCAGCGCGGCGCAGCTGATGGCGTACGAGCTGCCGATGATCCTGGCCGCGTCCTCGGTGGCGATGGCCGCCGGCACGCTGTCGCTGACCGGCATCGCCGAGGCCTGGCACTGGTACTGGATCCCGTGGCAGCTGATGGGCCTGTTCGTGTTCTTCGTCTCGGGCCTGGCCGAACTCCAGCGGCCGCCGTTCGACATGCCGGTGGCCGACTCCGAGATCATCTTCGGCGCCTACACCGAGTACACCGGCATCCGCTTCGCCCTGTTCCTGCTGGCCGAGTACGGCGGCATCGTGGTCCTGTCCCTGCTGACCACGGTGCTGTACCTCGGCGGCTGGAAGGGCCCGTTCTACTTCGGCCTGGGGGCGGCCGGCTTCGGCTGGTTCTGGACCCTGGCCAAGACCCTGGTGCTGGCCTTCCTGGTGATCTGGCTCCGCGTGAGCTACCCCCGCCTGCGCGAGGACCAGCTGCAGAAACTGGCGTGGACGACCCTGATCCCGCTGGCGTTGGCGCAGATCGCGCTGACCGGAATCCTGAAGGTGGCCTGATGGCTGCGGACAAGACGGGCCCCGACAAGACGGGCGCCGACAAGCGCGGCCTGCCCGGCGCCGGCCTGGCCAAGGGCCTGGCCACGACCCTGAAGACGATGACCCGCCGCTCCGTCACGGCGCAGTACCCGGACGTGAAGCCGGAACTCCCCCCGCGCACCCGCGGCGTCATCGCCCTGCTGGAGGAGAACTGCACCTCCTGCATGCTCTGCGCCCGCGAATGCCCCGACTGGTGCATCTACATCGACTCCCACAAGGAAGTCGTCCCCGCCACCGAACCGGGCCAGCGCGACCGCACCCGCAACGTCCTCGACCGCTTCGCGATCGACTACAGCCTGTGCATGTACTGCGGCATCTGCATCGAAGTCTGCCCCTTCGACGCCCTCTTCTGGTCCCCCGAATTCGAATACGCCGAATTCGACATCGTCGACCTCCTCCACGAAAAGGACCGCCTCCGCGACTGGATGTGGACGGTCCCCCCGCCACCCCCGCCCGCCGCGAACGCCGAACCCCCGAAGGAGATCGCCGCCGCCCAGAAGGCGGTCGAGAAGCAGGCCGCCGCCGACGCCAAGGCGGCGGCGGACCGCGCGACGGTGGCGGAAAAGCCCGCTCCCGCGAAGCCGGCTCCCGCGAAGGCCGCACCCCCGAAGCCCGCCCCGCGCGCGCCGGAGGCCGACACGACGGAGATCCCGAAGATCACGGGCCCCGCCGCACCGGCGGACCGCGACACGTTGAAGGACACCGCGGAGCTGCCGGTGGTCGAGTCGCCGCAGTCTGGGACACAGCCGCTGCCTCGTCCTGAGGCGGCGACGCAGCCGTTGCCCCGGCCCGAGGCTGCGACCCAGCCGCTGCCCCGCCCGGAGGATGTGGCCGAGTCGCTGTCGGCCGGGCTGATCGCGGAGATCGCGGCCGCGGAGGCTGCGGGCAAGCCGGCGGCGGAGCCTGAGCCGGTCGCTGAAGCCGAGCCTGCTGCCGAAGCTGAGCCGGAACCTGCCGTCGAGCCTGCTGCTGAGGCCGAGGCGGAACCTGCCGTCGAGCCTGCTGCGACTGCCGAGCCTGTTGCCGAGGCCAAGCCGGAACCTGCCGCTGAGCCTGCTGCAACTGCCGAGCCCGCTGCTGAGGCCGAGCCGCAACCCGTCGCCGAAGCAGCCCCCGGCGAGCCCGAGGCCCCAGCCCCGACTCCGGCCGAGCCGGCAGCCGAAGCCAAGCCAGCCCCCACCCGTGCCCGCAAGACCGCGGCATCCAAAAAGGCCGCCGCTCCCAAGACCACCGCCGCCAAGAAGTCCGCGGCATCGAAGACCGCCGCCTCCAAGTCCCCGGCCCAAAAGGCGACCCGCCCTCGCAAGACCGCGGCGGCTCCCGACACCGCAGCCGAAACCCCCACTACCCCCGAGTCGCCCGAAACCCCCGAGTCGCCCAAGCCCAAGCGCCCCCGCAAAACCGCCGCCCCCTCCGAGCCGCCGGCCGAGCCCGACTCGGGCGACGGTGCCTCCGGCCCCGACTCGCCGGAGGCCGCCGGATGACCGCCACGCGGGCGATCGGGTCCACCACCGGGGTCGAGATCACCTTCATCCTGGTCGGGTTGCTGACCTTCGGTGCCGCCGTGCTGACCGTGACCGTGCGCAACCTCGTGCACGCCGCGCTCTGGCTCGTTGTGGCGCTCGGGGGGCTTGCCGGCTGCTATCTGCTGCTCGCCGCCGAGTTCGTGGCGTGGGTGCAGGTGCTCATCTATGTCGGTGCGGTGGCCGTGCTGTTGTTGTTCGGGCTGATGTTGACGCGGGCGCCGATCGGGCGGACCACCGAGCTGGATTCCGGCAATCGGTGGGCCGCGGCGGTGGTGGGGCTCGCGACGGCCGGGGTGCTGGTCAGTGTCGTCGGTGATGCGGTGCGGACCATGTGGTTCGATCCGCGGCAGGCGGTCGTCAACGGGACTGCCAAGGCCGTCGGGTCCAGCCTGTTCCGCTACTGGGTGCTGCCCTTCGAGCTGCTGTCCGTGCTCCTGCTCGCGGCGCTGGTCGGGGCGATCGTGCTGTCCCGGCGCGATGTGTCCGCGGACGCCGAGGGCTACGCCGATGCTGTTGCCGACTCCGGCGCCGATACCGTGACGGAGGCCGAAGCCTGACATGCACGCCATCTACCCCCTCACCCTCGCCGCCCTCCTCTTCGCGGTCGGCGTCTACGGCGTCCTGGCCCGCCGCAACGCGGTGGCCGTCCTCATGGCGATCGAGCTCCTGCTCAACGCCGTCAACCTCAACCTCGTCACCTTCTCCAGCCTCCTGCGCGACCAGTACGGCATGGGCCAGGTCTTCACCATCTTCCTGATCACCGTCGCCGCCGCCGAGACCGGCCTGGGCCTGGCGATCGTCCTGCTGCTGTACCGCAACCGCGGTACCGCGGCCATCGACGACGCCCGCGAACTCGGCGAGGACGGCGCGCTGGGCATGCGCCGGATCCCGCAGCAGGCGGACGGCGCAGGTGCAGCGCGGGGCGCCGGCGCCGGCCCCACCTCCGCCCCGAAGGCGGTGACCAAATGAGTATCAGCACCCTGGCTCTCTGGATCCCGATCCTCCCCCTGCTCTCCGCCGCGGCCCTCGCGGCGGTCTCGCTGTCCGGCCGCGCCCGCGCGGCGGTCCCGGCCCTGGCGGTCCTCCCGATCGCCGCCGCGGCCGTCCTCACCTTCGTGGTCCTGTTCGGCCACGGCACTTCCGCCGCCACCGAGTCCCAGGTCCGCTACGCCGCGACCGGCGGCCCCGAGATCTGGCTCGGCGCCCGCGTCGACGGCCTGGCCGCGCTGATCGCGGTCCTGGTCGGTGTGGTGGCCACCGCGGTCCAGCTCTACTCGGTCAGCTACATGGCCCACGAGGAGCGCTACACCTCCTACTCCGCCCTCATCTCGCTGTTCACCGGCGCGATGCTGGTCGTCGTCTACTCCACCGACCTGATGGTCCTGCTCGTCGGCTGGGAGGTCATGGGCGCCTGCTCCTACTTCCTCATCGGCCACCACTGGGAGCGTCCCGAGGCCCGCAGCGCCAGCATCAAGGCGTTCCTGGTCACCAAGTTCGGCGACGCCCCCTTCCTGCTGGGCATCCTGTTCCTGGCGCACGGCGCGGGCTCGTTCCGCATCCAGCCGATCCTTCAGCACGCGATCCAGCAGGGCGGCCACGGCTACACCGCCGCCGGTGCGATCCTGCTGATCGGCGGCGTGATGGGCAAGAGTGCGCAGCTCCCGCTGCAGACCTGGCTCCCGGACGCGATGGCCGGCCCGACCCCCATCAGTGCCCTGATCCACGCGGCCACCATGGTCGCCGCCGGCGTCTACGTCGTGGCGCGCCTGTACCCGGTGTTCCTGGTGACGCCGGCCGCGTTGTGGATCCTCGCCATCACCGCGGCGATCACCGCCGTGAGCGCCGCGGTGTCCGCGTTCGCCCAACGCGACCTCAAGCGCATCCTGGCCTACTCCACCGTCAGCCAGCTGGCGCTGATGGTCGGGGCGCTGGCGGCCGGCGGCCGGGACGCGGCCGTGTTCCACCTGATGTCCCACGGCGCGTTCAAGGCCTTGCTGTTCCTCGGCGCCGGCGTGATCATCCACAAGGCCGGCACCGGCGACGTGGACGAGCTCAACACCCAGGATCTGCGCCGCAAACTGCCGCTCACGTGCCTCACCATGACGATCGGCCTCGCCGCCCTGGCCGGCGTCCCGCCCTTCTCAGGGTTCTTCTCCAAGGAGTCGATCGCGGGCGTGGCCTACGAAACGGCGACGCACAGCGGCCCGACAAAGTCGCTCCTGGGCATCACCCCGGCCGCGGGCATCGGCTGGCTGGTCTTCGCCGCGACGCTGCTGACCGGCTTCCTCACCGCCGCCTATGCCACGCGCACCTGGTGGATGCTCTTCGGCCCGCTGGAGCGCGGCTGGTTCCGTTCGGCGGTGGAGATCACGCAGCGCCAGCCGAAGACGCCGAAGACGCCGAAGGCCCCGGAGCCGGCCGGCGAGGCCGAGACCCCGACGGCCGCGGAGGTCGCCGCGGCCAGCGAGTGGGCGCTGGAAGCCCTCGTCGCGGAGTCGATGCGCGAGGAGACCGAGGCCGCGGAAAAGGCGGCGGCGAAAGCGAGAACCGGTCCCGAGGCTCCCCGCGCCGAGCTTCTCCCGCTGGTCGTGCTCGCCGCGGTCACCACGGTGTTCGGCTTCGTCGGCCTTAACCTCGGCTGGTTCCCGTCCTGGCTCGGCGACGCGAACGGCGGCGCCTACCGCCCCTCGGCGGCCAGCGCCGGCAAGCTCATCCAGCCCGCCGACGCCTACCACCTGGCCCCCGCGCTGGTGTCGACGATCCTGGCGGTGGCCGCCCTGGCGCTCGGCGTCGTCCTGGTCCTGGCCGCCGTCCGCGCGAAACCGGGCACGGACCCGAACCACGTCCTGGGTTTCCTGCGCAAGCCCGCCTTCCTGGGCTTCCGCGCCGACGACCTCCAGGACGCGATCGTGGTCCGTCCGGTGCAGGCCGCCGCCGACGCGGTCGGCTTCCTGGACACCGAGGTCGTGGACGGCTACGTCCGGGGGAGCGGCGCCGCCGCCCGGCTGCTCGGCGAGGGTCTGCGCCGGCTCCAGACCGGCAACGTCCAGCTCTACCTGACCGGGGTGCTGACCGGAGTCGTCGTCATCGCCGCCGCCCTCGGATTCGGAAGGTAGGGAAAGCGATGAACGCCCTTCTGCTGGCGATGCTGCTCGTCCCGCTGGCCGGTATCGCAGCGCTCTACCTTCTACCGAAGGCCGTCGCCGAACGAGCCGCGACTCGCCTGGGGTTCTACGCCGGCGGCGCGGTCCTGGTACTCGCCGCCGCGCTGGCCTGTGTCTTCAACTATTCGAAGACCGGATACCAGGGGACCGTCGACTGGAACTGGATCCCCGCGCTGCACGTCCGGTTCCACCTCGGTATCGACGGCATCTCGTTGCCGTTGGTCCTGCTCACCGCGCTGCTGTCGGCCCTGTGCTTCTTCTACTCGATCCGGCACATGCCCGACGGTGGAAGTCAGAGGTCTTACGTCGCCCTGCTGCTGCTCCTCGAGATCGGCATGCTGGGGACGTTCCTGGCCGTGGACCTGATCCTGTTCTTCGTCTTCTTCGAGATCGTCCTGATGCCGATGTGGGCGCTGATCGCCTACTGGGGCGGCGACGGGGCGAAGGCGGCGGCGAACAAGTTCATCCTGTACACGCTGCTCGGCTCCGCGGTGATGGTCGTCGGGTTCCTGGTCGTCTTCGCCTACGCGGACAGCTTCGACATCGCCTGGCTCACCGCCCACGCCCGGAGCGACGTGCCCAAGGGCGCCGCCCTGACCGCCTTCGCGCTGATCGCGCTCGGGTTCGCGGTGAAGACGCCGATGTTCCCGCTGCACACCTGGCTTCCCGACGCCCACACGGCCGCGCCGACCACCGGATCCGTGCTGCTGGCCGGGGTCCTGCTGAAGATGGGCACGTACGGCTTCATCCGCATCGCGGTGCCGATCCTGCCGCAGGCCGCGCCGACATACGCACCGGCGCTGGCGGCGTTCGGCGTCGTGGGCATCATCTACGGGTCGCTGGCGTGCCTGTCGATCGCGCGCAAGCCTGACGGGGACCTGAAGCGGCTCATCGCGTACTCCTCGATCGGCCACATGGGCTTCGTGCTGCTCGCGATCGGCTCGCTGACCCCCGTCGGGATGAACGCGGCGCTGTTCGCCTCGGTGGCCCACGGTCTGATCACCGGGCTGCTGTTCTTCCTGGTCGGCGGGCTCAAGGTGCGGGTGCACTCGGCGAAGCTCGACGACATCGGGCGGGCGCTGTACCGGCGGGCCCCGAGGTACGGCGTGCTGATCGCCTTCGCGGCCATGGCCTCGCTGGGGCTGCCGGGGCTCGCCGGGTTCTGGGGCGAGGTGCTCGCGCTGTTCTCGGCGACCAAGCCGGGGTCCGGGTTGCGGCAGGGTTCTTACATCGCGATGGCCTCGATCGCGGCGCTCGGGCTCGTGTTGACCGCGACCTATCTGCTGGCCGTGGTGCGGCGGGTGTGCATGGGCCCGGCCGCGACGCCGAGCGAGGAGCCGGTGACCGAGCTGACCGCGGTGGAGACCGCGACGTGGTCGCCGCTGGTTCTGCTGACGCTGCTCGCGGGGCTGTGGCCGGCGTTGCTGTTGGGCGTCACCAATCCGGCTGTCCAAGTCCTGATGAAGGGAGTCTGACGTGACGATCTCCTCCCTCGTCCAAAACGTCTCGTACGCCCAGATCGCCGCGCCGCTGATCGTCGCGGCCGGGGCCGTGGCGGTCCTGGTGGCGGAGGTCTTCCTGCCGCCGAGGCGCAAGCAGCTGGTGTCGTGGCTGTCGCTGCTGGTGCTGGCCGGGGCCGCGGCGCCGGACATCGCTTTGTGGCCGGGGCGGACGGTCGGGACGTTCTGCATGCCGCAGAGCGCCGCCAGTCTCTACTCGCTCGGGATGGGCGAGCCGCGCACGCTGCCGAGTACGTGCTCTTATGTCGCGGACCGGTTCACGCTGATCTTCCAGTTCATCGCGCTGGCCGGGGCGTTCGTCGTGGTCCTGATGTCCGCCGGATCGATGAAGCGGGACCGGATCCCGACGGGGGAGTACCACTTCCTGCTGTTGTCCTCGGTGGCCGGGGCGCTGGTCCTCGCGGCGTCGCGGGACCTGATCACGCTGACCGTCGCGCTGGAGACCGTGTCCCTGCCGGCGTTCGCGCTCGTCGGGTTGAAGCGCTGGAGCGGAAGGTCCTCCGAGGCGGCGCTGAAGTTCTTCCTGGTGTCGGTGGCCTCGACGGCGGTGATGCTGTTCGGGATCAGCCTGGTCTACGGGGCCACCGGGAACGTGCACTTCGGGCCGGTCGCCCTGCACCTGCACGCGCTGGCCGCATCGTCCAACGGGCCGATCCGGCACCTGGCCTACCTCGGTGTCGGGATGACGCTGGTCGGCTTCGGGTTCAAGGTGTCGGCGGTGCCGTTCCATTTCTGGACGCCGGACACCTATGCCGGCGCGCCGGTCCCGATCGCGGCGTACCTGTCGGTGGTGTCGAAGGCGGCGGGCTTCGCAGGGCTGATCCTGTTGACCGGCACGGCTTTCAGCCCCCTGCTGGACAAGACCGGCCCGCTGCTCGCGGTGCTGGCCGCGCTGACCATGTCGCTGGGCAACCTGGTGGCGCTGCGGCAGCGGGACGCGGTGCGGCTGCTGGCGTGGTCCACGATCGGCCAGGCCGGCTACATCCTGGTGCCGCTCGCCGCGCACGACCCGGTGTCGTACGCGAAGCACGTCAACGCCTCGATCGCGTACATCATCATGTACGCCGCGATGAACCTCGGTGCGTTCGCCGTGGTGCACTCGGTGCACGACACCAGCCTGGAGGCGTACCGCGGCCTGGCCAAGACGCGGCCGCTGGCCTCCGCCGCGCTGGCGTTCTTCCTGCTCTGCCTCGCCGGGCTCCCCCCGGGCCTGATGGGGCTGTTCGCGAAGGTCGCCGTCTTCGGCGCCGCGGCCGGCTCGCACCTGGTCTGGCTCGCGGTGGTGATGGCGGTGAACGTGGTGATCGCGCTGTACTACTACCTGAGCTGGACCGCGAGCCTGTTCGCCGCGCCCGGCGAGGCCACGGCCTCGGTCGGGCGCTCGCCGGCGACGCTGCGGTTCGCGATCGGGATCACGGTGGTGGCGGCGGTGCTGTTCTCGGTGTGGCCGCAGTCGGCGCTGGGAGCGTTCTGAACTCAAGGTTCTGCGAAACGGGCGGGGGAGGCCATGCGGGACGGTGTGGTCGGCTGGGGCGAGGAGACAGTGCCGCCCCAGCAGGATGCGGTGCCCTCGGCGTCGGAGAGCGGGCCCGAACCCGAGTCCTTCTGGAAGCGGTGGCGCGCCGAAACCGCGATCGCAGTCCTGGTCATCGGGTTCATAGCCGGCGCCGTGGTCCCGGTGATGCTGTGCCTGCGAGGCTGGCATTCGGCTGAGACGATCCGTGGCCTCGGAGCCGGCCGGGGCGTGTTCACGGTCGTCTCCTGCGGCGATCAGCAGAAGGACGACGACGACAACTCCACCTACACCTGTACCGGCACGTTCGCGCTCCAGGGGGCGTCCGCCGTCGGCGACTCGGCGGCCCCCCGCATGTACAAGGTGACCGACGACATCACCCACAAAGCCGGGGCGACCCTACTCGGACGCATGAACAGCGATGGCGACGTCTCCCTGCCCGACGGGCTCGGGGCGGCCGCGACGATGGCGTTCTGGCTCGTGGTGGCGCTGGAAACGGCATTGGCCGAGGGAATGGTCGTTCGCATGCTCGCGCGATGGATCCGCGGCGTTCCTCAGGGCCTGGAGTGGGGCGATGCGCTCATATGGGTGCTCGCCGCGCTCTTCGTGGGCGTGATGCTCCACCTGCTGCTTTTGGGGATCGTGGCTGTCTGCTTCGCGATCTGGTAGCGACCGGCTTTACCGCAGACTCTCCCCGGCGATCTGCTCCAACCGGCGTACCCGGTCCGGAATCGGCGGGTGCGTCGAGAACAGCCGCGACATCCCGGCGCCCTGGAACGGGTTCGCGATCATCATCGAACTGGTGGTCATCAGCTCCGGCTCCGGGGCCAGCGGCCGGGCCTGGGTCCCGCGCTCCAGCTTGACCAGCGCCGAGGCCAGGGCCAGCGGGTCGTTGGTGAGGCGGGAGCCGGAGGCGTCGGCCTGGTACTCGCGGGAGCGGCCGATGGCCAGCTGGATCATCGAGGCGGCCAGCGGGCCCAGGAACATGATGGCGATCATGCCGACCAGGCCGGGGCCCTCGTCGTCCTCCGAGCGGCCGATCGGGATCAGCCAGGCCAGGTTCACCAGCCACATGATCACGCTGGCCAGGGCGCCGGCGATGGAGGCGATGAGGATGTCGCGGTTGTAGACGTGCGACAACTCGTGGCCCAGGACGCCGCGCAGTTCGCGCTCGTTCAGCAGGTCCAGGATGCCGGTGGTGCAGCACACGGCCGCGTGCTGGGGGTTGCGGCCGGTGGCGAAGGCGTTCGGGGCGTCGGTGTGGGAGATGTACAAACGGGGCATCGGCTGGCGGGACTGCGTCGACAGCTCGCGCACGATGCGGTACATCGCCGGCTGCTCCACCTCGCTGACCGGCTGGGCGCGCATGGAGCGCAGCGCCATCTTGTCGCTGTTCCAGTAGGCGTAGGCGTTGGTGCCGACCGCGATGAGCAGGGCGATGGTGACCCCGGTGCGCCCCCAGAAGCTGCCGATGCCGATGATGATCGCCGACAGCAGCCCCATCAGCGCCGCGGTTTTCACGGCGTTGTGGCGGCCATGGAGATGCGTGGTGGATGTCATCGACGTCCTTGCCCGTTTGCGTGCGTTCCTTGCCCTTCCCCCTTCGGTCCAACGTAGGTGAAGATCTCCGGGGTTCCCGGGGGTGTGGGCCGGGCGGGTGAGGCGCGAGGGGTTCGGGTGGTCTAAACCGCCAGATCCCGGGAGGTGAAGCGGGCCCAGGCCAGGCTGAGCGCGACCAGTGCGTAGCCCGCCTGGAGCCACAGGCTGTGGGAGATGGTGCCCCAGTACACGGGGGTCCGTAAGAGGTCGGCGAAGGCCAGCCAGTCGAAGGAGAACAGCCAGGGCTGCAGCGCGGCCAGCTGCGGGATCGAGCCGGCGATCTCGGCGGCCACGATCAGTCCGATGGTGCCGGCCAGCGCGGTGGCGGGGGAGTCGGTGAGCGTGGAGATGGTCAGCCCGAGGACCGCGACCCCGGCCATGCAGCAGGTCACGACCCCGGCGATGAGCAGCGCCCGCCCGAAGGCCGCCGACAGCGGGATCGTCGTGCCGCTGAGCAGCGTGACGGCCCGCATCGGGAACAGCATGCTGCCGGTGGCCAGCGCCGACAGCGCCACCGTGCACGTCGCCGCCACCGCGTAGACGACCGCCGCCAGCAGCTTGGCGGCCAGCAGCCGGGTCCGGCCGACCGGCCAGGCCAGCACGGTCCGCAGCGTCCCGTCGGCGGCGTCCCCGGCGACCTGGTCCGCGGCGACCACGCCGACGGCCACCGGCAGGAACAGCGGCACGGTCAGCGCGAGCGAGGCGAACACCAGGAACAGGCCGTTGCCGGCCACCTGGTTCAGCATCCCCGTGCCGCTCCCGGTGCCGATCCCGGACACCTTGACCGACACCCCGACCAGCACCGGCACCAGCGCGAGCACCAGGAGGATCAGGAGGTTGCGACGGCGCCGGAAGGTCAGGGCCAGCTCGATGCTAGGAATGGCTCCCCACCTCCGCGTCCGTCGTCGATTTCCCAGGCGCGGCCGGCGCTCCCGCGACCGTCGCCTCCAGCGACTGCGGCGTCGCGAACGCCACGAACAACCGCTGATCCGGTGTGAACACCAGGCTCACCAGCCGGCTGCTCCACACCAGTCCGACCGGCGTCTTCTCCCCTGCGGCCATCATCATCCGCAGGTAGCTCTGCACCGGCGTCCCCGGGGTCCCGGCCAACGCGGCCAGTACCGCGGCGGGTCCCTCCGGCGCCGGAGCGTCGTGCGGAGTCCCGAGCCCCGCGATCAGTTTCCGCGGATCGACGCCGCCGACCGCCACCGCGGCGGTCCAGTCCTTCCCGGCGCCGTGCACCGGGTTCGCCGGCAGATCCGGCGTGGGCTCCTCGACCACCTTCGCGCCCGGCGGCGGCGTGAACCGCAGTTCGGCCGGATCGGCGGAGAAGGCCACCGACTCGAACTCGGCCTGGATCGCAGGACTCGACGATCCGGTCGGATACACCGCGACGCTCAGCGGCACCCCGGTCGCCGCGTCCACCGCGACCCGCACCGACCCGATCGTGGTCCCGTCCGAATGCGGCGTGATCCGCAGGACATAGCAGTCCCGGCCGGCGACCCGCGTCGTCTCCCGCGTCGAGTAGGCCGTGTCGAACAACAGCGTCTGCACCGCCGACGGCCCGGTGAACGTCTTCGCCAGATCGGCGGGCGAGGCGAACGCCAGCAACGCGGAGGTCAGCGCGTTGACCGACCCGTGGCGCGCCGTCTGGTGCGAGGAGTCCCACATCCACAGTTCGCTGCCGTCGCGGAACAGGTCGTACTCCGACAGCGTGTCCTGCACAGCGACCCGCTCGCGTGCTTCCGGGCCGGAGGCGTCGGTGGCCACCCGGAGCAGGTGGACCCCGGACAGCAGCCGTACCGGATCCGCCCCGCCGTCGCTGCCCAGCTTCGGCAGGCGCGGCAGCCCTATGTCGACCGACAGCTTCACGGTCCCGGACACCGCCTGCGTCTGCGGCTTCCCGATCTTCTTGATCAGCGACAACGGGGATATCCCCGGCAAACGCGGAGGATCCGCCGCCGCCAGGCCGTGCGAGACCGTGGCGACGGCCATCACCGCGGCCGCCGCCACGAGCGGGGTCAGCATGCGCCGGCGCATCGGCTGTGTCCCCGGGCTAGGCCCGGGACGCCTGCCGCGCCGGCGCGGTCCGCCTCACCGGTAGTTGGTGAACTGGATCGCGAAGTCGTAGTCCTGCTCCTTCAGCAGTGACTGCGTGGCCTGCAGGTCGTCGCGCGACTTCGAGGAGACCCGCAGCTCCTCGCCGATGATCTGCGCCTTGACGCTCTTGGGCGCCTCGTCGCGGATCAGCTTGGAGATCTTCTTAGCGTTCTCCGAGGAGATGCCCTCCTGGATGGAGGCGCTGATCCGGTACTCCTTGCCCGACACCCGGGGCTCGCCGGCGTCCAGCACCTTCAGCGAGATCTTGCGCTTGATCAGCTTGTCCTTGAACACGTCCAGCACCGCGGCGACCCGCTCCTCGGAGTTCGCCCTCATCTCGATGCCCTCGCCGGACCACCGGATCTCGGCGTCCACCCCGCGGAAGTCGAAGCGCTGGGCGATCTCCTTCGACGCCTGGTTCAGCGCGTTGTCGACCTCCTGCCTCTCGACCTTGCTCACCACGTCGAACGACGACTCCGAAGCCACAGTCCGGTCCTCTTCTCTTCAGCTCTTCCGGCGGTCCACGTGCGCCGCGCTGAACGATCCTAGACGCGTCCTCACCTCCACGACCGCAAGTAGGACCGAGAAGGCGAACCCAGACCGGTCACATCGTCGTATCCGACACCGGTGGAAAGCAGGCCGTCGTCCCCCAACTGGTACAGCCGTGCCTGGTGTACCCCCTTGCCGTCCACGCCCAGGTCGACGACGGTGGCCGGCGGCGTGCCGGGGCGCGGCGAGTCCGCGCCGAGGGTGAGCGGGCCGACGTCGTGGAACGCTCCCGTGGCGGCCAGGCCGTACAGCGCCGGGTTCAGGAAGCCGAATGGATGACCCGCGGCCTGTTCGGCGTCGGCCATCACGCCCGCGAACAGCGGGGTGGCCAGCGAGGTGCCGCCGATCGTCGACTCGGCGTAGCCGACCGAGCCGTTCGGCAGCTTCTGCGTGACCCCGGTCAGGAAGCCGGTCACCGGATCGGCGTCCATCGCCACGTCCGGGACCACGCGCATCGGCTGCGCCGCCGGCTTGCCGTCCAGCTGGGTCGTGGCCAGCGCCGGAGGGACGACCGCGGCCTGATAGTCGGGCTGCGGAATGTCTTCGCTCGTTCCGCCGCCGCTCCCGAAGCGCCACTGGCCGTTCCCCGCCGCCGGCGCCCACGTGCTCCCGTCCGGCGCCAGCGACGAACGCCGGTCGCCCCAGCCGACCTCCCCGACGTACTGGTCCCACGACCCGATGGCCAGGCTGGTCCCGCCGACCGCGGTCACCCACGGGTCCTCGGCCGGGTACTCCGTCTGCGGCCGCGCTGAACCGGTCGCGCACTGCGCCGACGGGTCCTCGGCGCCGCAGTCCCCGGTCGCGAACAGGAAGCTGATGCCCTGCTGCCCGCCTCGTTGGAACAGGGCCGAGTACCCCGCCATCGTCGCGGCGTCCTCGTCGCCGTAGGTGCTGTGCGGGATGCCGCCCCAGGAGTTGGAGACGATGGTCGCCAGGCGGCCGTCGACGACCGACTGCAACGCGGCCATCAGATCGGTGTCGTCGCAGGATGCGGCGGCGACGTAGACGATGTCCGCCTGCGGGGCCATGGCGTGCACGGCCTCCACGTCCAGCGCCTCCTCGACCGCCCACGACGACGGCGTCTCGCATTCGCCGTCGGTCAGGTGGTGGTACGCCGGCGGAGTGACCTCCCGGTACTGCCCCGGCCTCAGGAGGCGCTCGTCGTGGTTCATCGCGTAGCGGTTCGCGTCGGCGAGCATCGTGGGGGAGGCGTAGGCGTCGACGATCGCGACGGTGACGCCCTTGCCGCGCTTGAGCGACTGCGTGACGCCGTAGGCGTCGCGGAGCTGCTCGGGGGTGTAGCCGCAGACGGCTAAGGGATTGCGGCCGCCGAACGCGTTCGGGACGGTCCTGGCGGTGTGCTCGCCGTAGTAGCCGGAGCACTTCTGCGGACCGATGGTGTCGGTGTCGCCGTCGGTCAGCTGGATGTGGTTCGTGTGCATCGCCAGATGGCGGGCTATGTGCTGAGGGGTCGCGGGCGCGGACGACGTCTCCGAAACAGCGCCCTGCGACACGGCTATCAGCGCGGCGGTGGCCAGCGAGGCGGCCCAAGTGGAGCGACGGACCAAGCGACCGAACATAAACCCTCCCGAATCGGTACGTATGTCCGCTTCGTACCGTCGGGAGGTTGGGAGGATGCGCGGCCGCCCCGAAAGGGTGACCGCGCGTCCTGACTTCTAGTGCTTGAACGAGTTCAGATACTCCTCCCGGGGGGATCCGAGCCCTGTCGCGAGGTCGTAGCCGGCGGCCGCGGCCAGGCCCTGGTCGCGGCCGAGCTCGAACAACCGGACCTGGCGCCGGCCCTGGGCGTCGGCGCCGAGGTCCAGGACGGTCGAGATGTCCGCGGGCGCCCCGGCCGGGTGGGCCACGACGTCGGTGAAGGTGGCGGCCGTCGCGCGCTTGTAGAGGTCCGGGTTCGCGAAGCCGATCGGCTTGCCGCCGCCGGCCGCCTGCGCCTGCTGCCCGTCCGCCTGCGTGGCGGCGAACATCGGCGCCGCGGCCGAGGTGCCGCCGACCGGGGTCTCGCCGTACTGGCCGGTGGCCGGGTCGGTGACGCCGACCTGCACGGCGGTCAGCAGATCGCCGTCCATCGCGACGTCCGGCAGCGTGCGCATCGGCCCGGCGGCCTTCTTCCCGGTCCCGAGTGTGCGGGCGAGGGCGTCGGGGACCACGCCCTGCTGATAGCCGGGCTGCTGGAAGTCCTCGCTGGTCCCGCCGCCCCCGCCGAAGTAGAAGCCGCCGGGGAACGGGACCCAGCTCCTGCCGTCGTCGGACAGCGCCGAGCGCCGGTCGCCCATCGAGGCCTGCCACAGCGGGTTCGCGCCGGGGCCGAGCGCCAGCGCCGTCCCGCCGACCCCGGTCACCCAGGGCGAGGACACCGGCCACTCGGTCTGTGCCCGCGCCGACTGCGGGTCGCAGCCCGGCCCGGTGCGGTCCGAGTCGTCGCCGCAGTCGCCGGTCGCGAAGTAGAGCCCGATGCCCTCGCTCGCGGCGTACTGGAAGACCTGCGTGGCCTGCGAGATCAGGGCCGGGTCGATGTCGCCGGACAGGCGGTGCATGGTCTCGCCGAAGGAGGAGGAGACGATGTCCGCGGCGTGGGTGTCGACGATGTTCGCCAACGTGGCGTTGATGTCCTGGTCCGCACAGGAGTTCGCGCCGAAGTAGTGCACCGTCGCGCCGGACGCCATCCCGTGGACGGTCTCGACGTCCAGGGCCTCCTCGCCGGACCAGTCGCCGGGGCTCTGGCAGACGCCGTCGGTGGTGTGCGTCCACTGACTCGGGGTGACCGACTCAAGGTACTGGTTCCCCGCGAACGGCTGGTCGCCGTGTCCCTGCGCGAAGCGGTTCGCGTCGGTGAGCATCGTCGAGGAGCCGTAGGCGTCGACGACCGCCACGGTGACGCCGGCGCCGTTCAGGCCGGAGGCGTTGACGCCGTAAGCAGTGCGGAGCTGGCTGGGGACGTAGCCGCAGACGTCGATCGGCTCCGGGGAGCTGTAGCCGGGCGGCAGGCTCGGGTCCGCGGTGAGCGCGCCCCAGCTCGGGGAGCAGGACGGCAGAGCATCCCGGGACCGGGACGTCGCCGTTGCTCCGCGGGAGTGAACGACGTCGGGGTGTTCGGGCAGGTCGGCGGGCAGGCGTACTCCGGTGGAGTGAATCGGGGCGGAGGCGCCCGGTGCGGAGGTGGCTGGTGCGGTCTGGGCGTACCCGAGGGTGTTTACGCCCACCGGATGAACGCTCATCCCCCGCCGAGCCGTGATCGCCGCGGTTGCCCCCTCCCGCATCCCCTGCTCCTGCGTCTGGCCGATCCGCGCCACGTTCGCCACCGCGTGCGTCACGTCGGCCGGCGCCGTCAGGGTCCGCATCCCCGCGCCGAACGCGTTGCGCGTGGCCGTCGCACTGCCGGTCGCGTCGATCCAGTGCGCGCCCTGCTTCGTCACGCGCAGCCCGGAGGCGCGCAGCCACTTCCGGACCGACCGCAGCTGCGCGTCCGTCGCCCCAAAGCGGGCCTGGGCCTGGGCGGGCGTCAGGAAGTGGCCGTACTGCGGGCTGCCGGGAGTGGACACGGCCCGCGCGAACGCCTCCAGGCCCGCCGGATCCCGCCCCGCGAGCCCGATCCGCACGCTCACCGGCCCGCCGCGCTCCTGCGGCCCCGCCGTCCCGCCGGCCGCGGCGTCGGCCGTCCCGGCGGCCAGCAACGCGACCGCCATCGCACATCCCAGGTATCGAAACATGAACCGGTGTTATCCGGCACGAACGAGTTCATGTCGGGTGATTCAAGAGTGTGGCAATACCCTCATCCGTTTTACTGCCTGCGCAGGCGTATCAGGCGGCTGGCATAGTCCCCGGACGGAAGCCCGGGTTCCAGACCGTGTTCCCGCAGTACATCGCCTGAATATGTGACGCCCCAGAACAGGTCCTGGTACCGCGATCCGGCCCGCAGCCCCGGCAGCCGGAACGGCGACGGCTCGTGCGCGAAGCGCATCGTGGGCCGCCAAACGAGTACCGCGTGCTCCGAGTCGTCCGGGGCCGCGTAGTGCACCCCGGTGACGCCGTCAGGGGTCTGCAGGCGGTGCGCGATGCCCCGCTGGACGAGCGGCCGCACCTCCTTGTACTCGGCCACCAGAGCGGCCGCCTCCGCCAGTTCCTCCTCCGACCACGCGGTCAGGTTCCCGCCGATGCCGAGCGCGCCGGCCATCGCCACGTGGAACCGGAACCGCAGCGGCGTCTCCCGGAACGTGATCGGGTTCGGGCTGTCGGAGGCCCAGGCCGCCATCGCCGCGGCCGGGTAGACCTGCCCGAAGCCGGCCTGGATCCCGATGCGGTCCACGGGATCGGTGTTGTCCGAGGCCCACACCTGGTCCACGCGCGCCAGCATGCCCAGGTCCAGCCGTCCGCCGCCGCCCGCGCAGCCCTCGATCCGCAGCCCGGGATGGCTCTCGCGCAGCCGGTCGATGACGGCGTAGACGTTCTGGACCGCCACGGCCCACATCCGGTCCGGGTCCGGCGACCCCGGCCACCCGGCGTCGGTCACCGGCCGGTTCATGTCCCACTTGAGGAAGTCGACGCCGTGCTCGCGGACCAACCGGTCCAGGGTGGCGTGGACCCAGTCGGCCACGTCGGCGCGCGCCAGGTTCAGCATCAGCTGGTTCCGCAGCTCCGTGGCCTGGCGGGTCGGCGCGTGCACGACCCAGTCCGGATGGGCCCGGAACAGGTCGCTGTCGGCGTTCACCATCTCCGGTTCCACCCAGAGCCCGAACCGCATCCCCAGCCGGTGTACTTCGTCGGCGAGCGGCTTCAGGCCGTCGGGGAACGCGCCGGGGTGGGGCGTCCAGTCGCCGAGGCCCGCGTGGTCGTCGCGGCGTGCGCCGAACCAGCCGTCGTCCACCACGAACAGCTCGACGCCGGTGCGGGCCGCCAGGCCGGCCAGCGCCTTCTGGCCGGCCTCGGTGAGATCGAAGCCCATGGCCTCCCAGGAGTTGTAGAGGACCGGCCGGTCCTCGTCCGGATGCGGCAGGACGTGGTCGCGGACGTACTCGTGCCATGCGCGGCTCGCGCCGCCGAAGCCGTCGGCGGTGTAGAGCCCTGCGAAGACCGGGGTCCGGATGCGCTCGGCCGGCCCGATGCGGAAGCTTTGGGCCTCGTGGCCGTAGCCGCCGGTGAACGTCACGCGCCCGACGGGATCGCGGTGCACGGCGATCCGCCAGCTCCCGCTCCACGCCAACGCCGCGCTCCAGACCTGCCCGGAGGTCTCGGTCGCGGTGCCGGCGTCCAGGGCCAGCCACGGGTTCGCGTGGTGGCTGGTCATCCCGCGCCGGGAGACCAGGACGGTCTCGGCGACCGGCAGGCGGTCGCGCTGGAGCTGTGTCTCGCTGGCCCAGCCGCCGGCGAGGTGGGTGAGGCGGTAGTCGGGCTGCTTCGGGAGGGTCCAGGACGCGCTGTCGGCGCGTTCGAGGACGATCGGTTCGGCGTCGGCGGGGCCTGTGTGCTCGATCTCCGTCCAGCGCTCGATGACGTCGCTGTCGGGCCGGACGCGGTAGAGGAGGTCGCACGCCAGCGGGTAGACGCGGTCCTCGAGCCTGATCCGCAGAACCCTGTCTTCGATCTCGTGGCCCGCGTATCGCCACTGCGCTCCGCGCACGCCGTCTGCGAAGCGCACGCGCAGCGCGGCCGGGCCGAAGCGCGCCCCGGTCTCGATCGGCAGCTCGTCCGGCGCCGCGTCGGCCTCGAAGCTGCTCTCGGCCGGTGAGCGCCACTCGCGCAGCCGGGTCGCGTCCAGCGGCGCGCCCCAGTAGACGTGGCGCGGGCTGCCGTCGTCGCCGATCCGAAGCGTATAGACCGATTTCGGTGTCCGCAGGACAATCAAGCCGCGCTCGGCATCGACGGACACGGATTCGTGGTCGTGGGCGTTCATAGCGGCATCCTAAAAGGGGAGTACATGAGAGTCCGTACGGTGATCACCGCGCTCGCGCTGATGACATCCGCCCTGCTCCTGCCGGGTTCGGCGCACGCCGCGCCGACGGCGTCGGCGGCGAACGCGCCCACCGCCAATACCGCGTCCTCGCTCTCCGCGTCCTGGACCGGTCCGCTGAGCACCAGCGGGCGCTATGTCGTCGACGCGAACGGGAACCGCTTCAAGCTGATCGGCGGCAACTGGGACGGCGCGCAGGGGCACTGGCTGGGCAGCGGCTCCACGACCGACCCGGCGCAGAACCACGCCGGCGAGGTGTCCTATGACGTGCCCCTGGCCCTGGACCGTGCCCCGATCCCGCAGATCCTGTCCGACTTCCACAGCCTGGGCATCAACACCATCCGGCTGCCGTTCGCCGACGCGATGATCCACGACACCACGACGGTCCCGGACGCCGCGGTCGCCGCCAATCCGCAGCTGCGCGGGCTGACGCCGCTGCAGGTGTACGACGCCGTCGTCAGCGCCCTGACGAACGACGGCTTCGCGGTGATCCTGAACAACCACACCACGAGCTACCGCTGGTGCTGCGGTCTGGACGGCAACGAGCGCTGGAACAGCGGGCAGACCACGCAGCAGTGGGAGTCCGACTGGCTGTTCATGGTGAACCGGTACAAGGCGAACAAGCGCGTAGTCGGCGCGGACCTGCGCAACGAGGTCCGGCGCGACACGTGGGACGACCCGAACTGGGGCTTGTACGACGCCCACGACGAGTACGCGGCCTTCGAGGAGGCGGGCAACCAGATCCTGGCCGCGGACCCGGACATGCTGATCATCATGGAGGGCATCAACTGGTACGGCATCCCGGCGGCCGGCTTCTCCCACGGCCGTCCGATGCTCACCCCGGTCGCGAACCTCTCCAACACCCTGATCGCCTCGAACAAGCTGGTGTACTCGGCGCACTTCTACAGCTACACCGGCCCGAACAACTCCGGCGCCGCCGCCGGTTCGGCCGGCGCCACCAGCGACCCCCGCTACGAGGACTTCACCCCGGACCAGCTCGCCTCGGTGGTGAACCAGGAAGCCCTGTTCGTCACCCAATCCGGCCAGCACTTCACGGCCCCGGTCTGGGTGAGCGAGTTCGGCGCGGCCGGCCGCGGCTCGACCGACACCAAGGAGCAAGCCTGGTTCGACAACTTCACGAACATCCTGGCCGCGAACGACACCGACTTCGCCATCTGGCCCCTCATCGGCTACACGGCCCCCGACGGAACCCTCCAGGACAACTGGGCCCTGCTCTCCTACGACGCCGCCGGCAACCGCACCAGCATCACCGCCCCCGGCGACTGGCGCCTGGCCGACTGGCAGAAGCTGACCGCGACCCCGGCCGTCACCGGCCCGATCCCCGCCTCACCCCACTGGAACATGCTCGACCTGGACCACGCCGACTACGACGTCTCGGCGGCCATGCTGGCGCAGCCCGACTGGTCCTCCGGCAACCGCAAGGGCGACTGCCCGGACACCGAGCGCATGGCCGGCCTCGGCCGCGGCAGCAGCCGAGGCCTGTGCACGGACAACGCAGAGCCGGCTAAGAGTGCCGCGTCTCCCGCGTCCTGGACCGTGGTCACCAACGAGAACTACGTGACCGAAGGCGACTGGGCACCCGGCTATAGCAAACTCCAGTGCCCGGACAACACCTTCGCCGTCGGCTACAGCGTCCACAACAACTCCATGGAAGCGCTTCTTTGCGCTCCCGTAGCCAAGTCTTTGCCCACGACCGGCCACACCGTCTGGTTCAACAAGGGCGACAACCGTCCCGCCGGCGGCGGCTCCACGGCTTCCGACTGGGCGCCGGGCTCCTACAAGGGACAATGCGCCGACAACGAGTACGTCGCCGGCGTGGCGTACACCTACCAGTGGGCCGAAGGTGGCGTTCCGGATGCGCTGTTGTGCCGGCCGCTGATCTGAACTGAGGTGTGCTCCTTCGGCCGGAATCACCCCGTTTGGGACGTGAACACAATCACGAATATTTTTGTGACTCCCGCCCTCGACTAGGGTCTCCCCCTACGTCCGAACAAAACAGCTCGGGTGTGGGAGGCCTGAAGATGGTGACGGAAACTGACGCGAATCTGGTGTCAGCGGCGGCGGCCGGGGACCCGGCCGCCTTGGAGCGTCTGGTCTCCGACTATCTGCCGCTGGTCTACAACATCGTGGGGCGTGCGCTTCCGGTGGCGGCCGATGTCGACGACGTCGTGCAGGAGACCATGCTGCGCGTCGTGCGGAGCCTGCCGACGCTGCGCGACCCGCGGGTGTTCCGGTCGTGGCTGGTCGCGGTGGCGATGAACCAGGTGCGCGACCATGTGCGGGCCTACCACGGCCGGCCGCGGCCGCTGGACGAGGCGCCGGAGTTGGCCGATCCGGGGGCGGACTTCGCGGATCTGACGCTCACCGAGCTCGGCCTGACCGGGCAGCGGCGCGAGGTCGCGATGGCCACGGCGTGGCTGGACGACGACGACCGGGAGCTGCTCTCGCTGTGGTGGCTCGTCGAGGCGGGGCATCTGACGCGCGGGGACCTGGTCAGCGCGCTCGGCCTGGAGCCGCATCACGTCACCGTGCGGATCGCGCGGATGAAGGGGCAACTGGAGACGTCGCGGGCGGTGGTGCGCGCGCTGTGCGCCGTCCCGATCTGCCTGGAGCTCTCCGACCTCGCCATGAACTGGCACGGCCGCCCCGAGCCCTTGTGGCGCAAGCGGTTCGCGCGGCACGTGCGCCAGTGCCCGACGTGCGCGGGGCTGGCGACGGACTTTGTCCCGGCCGAGCGTCTGCTGGTCCGCCTGCCGCTGATCCCGCTGCCGTTCGGCCTGGCCGAGGCCGTCCACCGCGCGGTGCCCTCCGCCTTCCACCCCGGCGCGGCAACCGCGCAGCTGCCGCCGTCGGGCGGTCACGGACCGGGGCTGTCCACCTCGCACCGCCGAATACCCAGGGCCGGTGCCCGCTCCGCCGCCACGCACTTCGCCGCGAAGGCAGCCGTCGCCCTGGCCGCGACCGGGGCGATCATCGGCGCCGTGGTGGTGACGACCGGGGCCACCGACTCCAAGGCCGATTCCGGGCCCGGCAGCACCTCCACTTCGCTCAACGCCGGCGACGGAAGCTCCTCCTCGGGGGCCGCTGCCAGCCCGACGCCCTCGGGTTCCGTAAGCTCGGTAGCCGGATCGACCTCCTCGGTCTCGCCCTCGCCCCGCTCCGACTCCGCCAAGTCGGTCCCGAGCACTTCGAAGAGCACGATGAAGCCCCCCTCGCAGTCCGCGGCCAGCTCGTCCTTGTCGCAGAGTTCCAACACCTCGAGCAGTAAGCCGTCCTCCTCGTCGGCCCCGGCCGGCTCGTCCCTGTCCGACCCGGCCAGCCAGGTGCTGGCCGTGATCAACCAGGCCCGCGCCGGCCAGGGCCTGCCGCCGCTGACCGTCAGCGCCGGCTTGAACAAGAGCGCGGCAGCCCACACCTCGGTCATGGCGTCGGGCTGCGGCCTGTCCCACCAGTGCCCGGGGGAGCCGGCGCTCGGCGACCGCGAGACCGCCGCGGGCGTGTCGTGGTCCGCGGCCGGCGAGAACATCGGCGACGGCGGTCCGGTGTCGGACACGAACTCCGCCATCGCCTCCATGGCGGTCGGCCTGACCAACAGCATGCTCGCCGAGCAGCCGCCGGACGACGGCCACCGTCGCAACATCCTGAGCACCAGCTACCACCACATCGGGATATCGGTGTTCCGGGACAGCAGCGGCACGGTCTGGATGACGCAGGATTTCTCGGACTGAGCAAAGTCCTGGGAGTCTTGGCCGATGCGGACCGACGAGACCGATGCCGGCGACCAGTGGACCGATGAGCTGCTCCCGCCAGGCGTTCAAGCCCTCCGGCGAGAGCCTCTGACCGGAGGCATGGCCCACACCGCCTGGCGGGTCGCGTTGTCCGAAGGCCGCGAGGCGGTGGTGAAAGGCGGCCGCTCGGTGCCCGACGGTTTTTTCGGACAGGAGGCCGAAAGCCTGTCGGCGCTGCGGGACATCGGCGGACTGCCCACTCCCGAGATCCTGCACGTCGGCCCCAAGTCGCTGGTCCTGGAGGCCCTGAAGTCCGAACTCCCCGACACCCCGCAGTTCTGGGAAGCCGCCGGCCGCGCCATCGCCGCGCTGCACAGCCACGGGTCGGACCGTCATGGCTGGCACTCCGACGGCATGCTGGGCCTCCTGCCGCAGGAGAACTCCTGGGACGAGGACGGCCACCGGTTCTTCGCCGAGCACCGGGTCCTGCGCTACTTGCGTGAGCCGAAGGTGGAAGCGGCCCTCGGAACCGAGGATCTACAAGGGCTGGAGCGCATATGCGAGCGCCTTCCCAGTCTGTTGCCGGCGGCTCCCGCGGCCTTGCTCCACGGCGACCTGTGGCGCGCGAACATCATCGCGACCTTCGACGACGCGCCGGTCTTCATCGACCCGGCCGTCTACTACGGCTGGCCTGAGATCGACGTGAGCATGATGTACTGCACCGGCGGTGTGCCGGAGGAGTTCTTCGCCGCGTACTACGAGGTGCGTCCGTCGGTGGGGGAGTGGCGCGAGCGGATGGCGGTGCTGAACCTCCGCGAGTGGTTGTGCATGATCGCGCACTTCGGGGCGAACGACAAAGCGGTGACGGGTATCCGCGAAGTGATCAAGCGCTTCTCATAGCGCCCGGATCCCGCGTAGTACCTGATCCACCAACCGCATGGCGTCGTCCATCCGCATCACCTCGTTGAACAAGGCCAGCCGGGCCAATACCGGACCGGCGATGGCGTCGACCACGAGCGTCGGATCGGTGTCCGCGCGCAGCTGGCCGGTTTCGATCCCGTGCCGCACGATGTCCGCCGACCGGTCCCACCGGTTGTGCCAGTACGCGGTGCGCTCCTGATCGAACTCCGGCGACACCGACAGGGCGCTGAGCCGGACCAAGGCCGAGCCCTGCGGCGTGTTCAGGTAATCGATCAGGGCCCGCATGGTCGAGCGCAGGTCCTCGGCGATGTCGTCGCCGGCCGGCTGGGGCGGCAGGGCTTCGTCGGAGTATTGGGTGGCGGCCTCGTAGATCAGCTTCTCCGGCGTGCCGAACTGCCGGTACAGCGAGCTCTCGTGGACGCCGGCCGCCGCCGCGACGCCGGCCATCGTCACCGCTTGCGGGCCCTGCTCGGTCAGCAGCCGCACCACCACCGCGAAGACCGCACGGCGCATCGGTTCGCCTCGGCGGCGCAGCGGCGGCGCCTTCGGCGGCTGGTCGGGGTTCTCCTGCGGGCTCACGGCACTCGACGCTAACCCCCTGCCGATCCGGGCGCAATGCGAGCGATCTTGCATTAGCTCGCGATGGGGCGTAGCTTCCAAAGCGAGGCGACTTGCAATATGAGAGGAGCGGGCCATGGCGACCATGCGTGCCGCACGTCTGAACCTGTCCACCGGGACGCTGAGCGTCGAGGACGTCGAGAAGCCGGCGCCGGGGACCGGCGAGGTGCTGGTCAAGGTCGAGGCGGCGGGCGTCTGCCTGTCGGACGTCCACCTGGTCCGCGGCTACTTCGCCAAGCCCCGGCTGCTGGTCGGCGACACCGTCACCCTCGGGCACGAGACCGCCGGCACGGTCGCCGAGGTCGGGCCGGCGGTCACCGCCTGGAAGCCGGGCGACCGCGTGGTGCTGCAGGCCGGCGAGATCCGCGACGGCCAGGTGTGGACCCGCGGCGTCGACTACGACGGCGGCTGGGCCGAGTACGCGCTCGCGCGCCAGGACACGCTGGTCGCGCTGCCGGACGCCATCCCCTTCGAGCAGGGCGCGATCATCCCGGACGCGGTGTCGACGCCGTGGGGCGCGATCACCACGACCGCGCACGTCGGCCCGGCACAGTCGGTCGGCGTGTGGGGCATCGGCGGGCTCGGCGCGCACGGCGTCCAACTGCTGCGCGCGATCGGCGCCTGCCCGATCATCGCGATCGACCCCTCGCCGGCCGCCCGGGAGCGTGCCCTGGCTTTCGGCGCGGACCTGGCGCTGGACTCCGCCGACCCGGACCTGCGGGCCGCGATCCGCGACGCGACCGGCGGCGCCGGGCTGGAGTTCGCGTTCGACTTCGCCGGGGTGACGCCGGTGCGGGAGCAGGCGCTGAAGGTGCTGGCGCCGGGCGGGAAGCTGGTGCTGGTCGGCCTGAGCGGCCAGCCGATCACGATCGAGAACAGCACCAAGTTCCAGTCCGCGCAGTTCCAGTTGTTGGGCCACTACGGTTCGCCGCAGGAGGCGGTCGGGCAGTTGATCCGGCTGGAGGCCGCCGGGCGGCTGGACTTCGCGCGGTCGATCTCCGGGGTCATGGGGCTGGAGGAGGCCGTCGAGGCGGTCGAGCGGCTGGAGAAGAAGGTCGGGGATCCCATTCGGATCGTGCTGCGCCCCGGTGGGTAGAACTCTCTAAAGAGGTCATAAGGAAACGCCGTCAGGTGCTCTCTGGCGAGGCACAGTAGATGGTCGCTCCATAAACTGGCCAGGTCAGTACATTCGGCCCGGCCGGTGCGGCCTCGAACTTCGGGAAGCAGACTGTTCGCCTACCTACTCGCCGCGTTTTTCGGCCTCATGTTCGTCAATTCGGTGATGCGCGACCCGCGCGGGTTCCGCAATGCGGTGTTTCTCGGGCTGACGCTGTCCTTCTTGGGGCTGGGTCTGCTTCTCGGGGTGACACATACCTCCGGCGACGGACGGATGCTGGCCGTCGTGTCGGTGGCTCTGCTGCCGGTGCTGGGTCTGGTGGCGCTGGTGACGTTCCTGATCCTCAACGGCATGACGATGCTGCGCAAAGAGGGACGGACAGTGGCCAACCTGCTTTCCCTCGCTTGTGGGGTCGGCATTATCGCGTTGCTGCTCTTGTTGGTGGCGGCGCTGGTGGCCCGGCATCACGTGCTGACGGCCTTGGCCGCCGCCTCGGTGCTCGTGGTCTGCTACCTCGCTTTCTTGTTCTTCTGCTACCTCACCTATGGGTTCCTCTATAGGCGGATGCCGATCCGGCGCCCTCCCGATTTCGTGGTGATCCTCGGCGCCGGTCTGATGGGTGGGAAGCGGGTGTCGCCGCTGTTGGCGAGTCGGCTGGAGCGCGGCCGCGCCGTGTACGAAGCCCTTGATCCGCAATTCGGTCCGATGCTCATCGTCTCCGGCGGCAAGGGGACGGACGAGCGGCTCTCCGAAGCCGAAGCGATGGCGAACTACTTGGTGGAGTCTGGGTTCCCGGCCGATCGGATCCTCAAAGAGGACCAGTCGAGTACCACGGAGGAGAACCTTCTCTTTAGCGCCGCGCTTATGAGGGAGAACCGGCCTGAGGGGTATCGCTGTGTGGTCGTCACGAACGATTTCCACAGTTACCGCGCGGCGTTGATCGCGCGGGACCTCGGAGTTCCCGCGCAGGTGGTGGGATCGCCGACCGCCGCGTACTTCCTGCCGAGTGCCACCATCCGCGAGTTCATCGCTGTGTTCGTGCGCTACTGGAAGGTGAACGTGCCGATCTGTGCGTTCCTCGCGGCGCCGTCCTTGGTGATGCTCGCGCGTTGAGGCGCGCCTTCGACACAGGTGCGTGTCCGCCCTCGAAGATGGGTTGGTGAACGGATACGCAGTAGTCGATGTCGAGACCTCCGGGTTCCAGCCTCCGATCGCGGAGATCGTGGAGGTCGCGATCGTGCATGTGGACGTCACCGGGCAGGTGACGGGCAGTTGGGACAGCCTGCTGCGACCGGAGGGCGGGGTCGGGGCGACGCGGGTGCACGGGATCACCCGCGAGATGGTGGAGCCGGCGCCGCGTTTCGAGGACGTCGGCCTGGAGCTGCACGGGCTGCTCGCGGACCGGGTCGTGGTCGCGCACAATCTGGCGTTCGACGCCAAGTTCCTGGTGACGCAGTTCGCGCGGATCGGCGTGCACTCGCCGGAGATCGCCGGCGGCGCGTGCACGCTGCGGACGTCGCAGGCGATGCTGCCGGGGCCCTCGTACAAGCTGCTGGACTGCTGCCAGGCGGTCGGGGTCGAGCTGACCGACGCGCACAGCGCGCTCGGCGACGCGCTGGCGACGGCCCGGCTGCTCGGATTCTTCCTGCGGCGCGGGGTCAACGTCGGCGGCATGGCGGTCCGCCCGCAGGCGGCGGTCCCGCAGCCCCGAGCCGAGCTCGGCGAGCTGTTCCTGTCCAGGTCACACTAGCTCTTCCACCTTCTCCGCAGCTCCGGCCCGAATCGGTTGCGCAGCCGCGATAACAGCGTTATCGTTTTTGTGACGCCGTTATCACCCCCGAGGAGCCCGCCATGAAATTCACGATCTTGGACGATCACCGCGAGGTCGCGGTCGACGCGCAGCTGTCCGACGACGGCAGCGTCCTGATGCCGATCAGCGAGGTCCCCGCGGCCCTCGGCTGGGAGCGCAAACCCCAGGGCTGGTGCCGTGGCGACATATGCATCCCCGCGCGGGTGGCCGAGGGGGTCGAGCGCGACGGCGGTCTCGTGGACCTGGCCGCCTTCGCCGCGCTGGTCGACCGCCCCTACGCGGCCGTGCCGGACCGGGGCGTCGCGGCCGTGGGCGCGTCGGCCGCCGAGCGGGCCTCCGCCCTGGCCGAGGGCGAGGCGCCGGACTTCGAACTGCGCGACCTGGAGGGCACCGCGCACCGGCTGAGCGATCTGCACGGGCGCAAGGTGGCGCTGGTGTTCTGGGCATCGTGGTGCGGCTGCCGCTACGACCTGCCGGAGTGGGAACGCCAGCACTCCGCGCTGAGCCCCGAGGGCTTCTCGGTGGTGAGCGTGGCTATCGACCGCCGCCCCGGCGACGCCGCGCCGTGGATCCGCGAGGCGGCGGCGACGCATCCGGCCCTGATCGACGCCGACGGCACCGTCGCCGACCGCTACCAGGTCCTGAACGTCCCGACTGTGGTCTGGATCGACGAGCGGGGCCGGATCGCCCGCCCCAACGACACCCAGTTCGCCACCGACCTCTTCCGCTCCCTGAGCGGCCTGGACTCGGCGCGCGCCATGGCCGCCCTGCGGCGCTGGGTCCGCACCGACGACAGCGGCCTGACCGCCGACGACGTCGCCGCCCACGCCCCACAGGTCACCGCGGCCCACCAGCAGGCCCGCACCGAGGCGGCCCTGGCCCTGTGGCTCCACCGCGCCGGCCACCCCGTCGAGGCCGCCGAGCACTTCGCCGAGGCCGAGCGCCTGGCCCCGGAGGACGTCACCATCTGGCGCGGCTCGATGCCCCTGCTCGGCACGGACCCGATGGGCGACGAGTACTTCAAACGCCGCGAGGCCCTGACCGACGCGGGCATTCCGATCTACCGCCCCCTGCCCGACTGGCAGGGCACACCGGGGGAGTGATCGCTACAGTGACGCTCGGCCAGGGGGAGCGACAACCGACAGCGGGAAACGGACATGAGCAAGAAGCCTGAGACAGCCGCCACCGACGACTACGAGCCGATCGCCCCCGGCGTCTACGCCCGGGCCCAGGCCCGCGGCCAAGAAGTCCTGCGCGCATCCCTCCTGGACGTCGCCGCCCGGCTACTGGCCGCCGAAGGCCCCGCCGCTCTGACCATGCGCCGCATCGCCACCGAAGCAGGCTGCTCGACGATGGTTCTCTACAAGCACTTCGGCTCCAAGGAAGCCATCGCCACCGCCCTCTACCTCGAAGGTTTCGCCCGCCTCAAGCGCCACCTCGACGCAGTCCCCCGCGACGACGACCCCGCCGAACACCTCGCCGCCCTCGGCCGCGCCTACCGCGAGAACGCCCTGGCGGAGCCCAACTTCTACGACGTCATGCACGGCCAAGGCATCCCCGGCTACACCCCCGACGCACAAGCCACGGCAGCAGCCAACCAAAGCCTCGCCGTCCTCCACGAAGCAGCCCAACGCTGCATCGACACCGGCACCTTCCGCCCGGACGCCGACCCCACCGAGATCACCGAAGTCCTCTGGGCCGCCGCCCACGGCGTCATCAGCCTCGAGCGCGCCGGCCACATCCCCGCCCCCACCGCCCCCGACCGCTTCCGCACCCTGACCGCCGCCGCAGCAGCCGCCTTCGCCACCACCCCCGCCCCCATCGCCCCGACCACCTGAGGAGTGCGCGGCACCCGAGCCGCCGGCCTCAGCCGCAACGGCAACCGCAACCTTCGCCGGTCCCGCTCCAGCCACAGCCGCTCTGCGAACCTGCCCCAGCGCCGCCAGCCTTTGCCGCGGCCTTCGCCGGGCCCGCTCCAGCCGCTCCGCGAAGCCTGCCTCAGCGCCGCCAGCCTCTTGCCGCCTCTCGACCGACCCGACAGCCTTTGCCGCCCCGGCTCCAGCCTCAGAAGCGCAACCTCTTGCGGCCCCAGCCACGGCCGCCGGCACAGCCCGACCTCGGGTGCTTCGAGCCAGCCTCCGCAGCGCCAGCTTCTGCCCCGGCCACGGCCGCCGGCATCGCCAACTATGGTGCTGCCTCGACTCCGGCCCGGTGGCGCCACTCTTGCCGTCCCTGCCGCCAGTACCGCATCGCGGCGGACCCGGGTTATCGCCGTCCCGCCTAGCCCCGAGCCACAAACCGCCGCCGCCCGAAAACCACAGCCGCCGTCAGCGGAACCGTCGCCAGCCCGCACACCCCGAACACCGTCCCGTACTGCCCATGCGCCGCAGCCCCGCCTCCGAGCGCCGCCCCCAAGGCGCTGCCCACGAACAGCGCCGCCACGTAGAACGACACCGCCGTCCCGCGCGCCTGCGGCACCACCGAGGTCGCCCAGGCCTGCAACGTCGAGTGCAGGAACGCCCAGCCCGCGCCCAACAGGGCCGCCACCAGCGCGTACGTCGCCACCCCCGGCGCCATCGCCGCGCAGCCGTAGCCCACCACGACCACCGCCCCGCCGATCGCCGCCAGGCCGTGGGGCGGCACCCGCCGGGCCAGTGCCTTCACCGCGCGGGTGAAGGCGAGCGTCGCGGCGCCGTACAACGCGGTCAGTGCGCCGGCCGCTGTCGATGACAGTCCTCGATGTTGCAACGCCGGTGCTACGAACGTCAGACCGCCGAGCAACACCGCGCCCTCCACGATCCCCAGCGCCGTCACCACATGCGCGAACGGCGCGTGCAGCACCGCCCCGATCTGCTCGCCCAAGCCCCCGACCGTCGCACGCTCCGGTTCCCCGACCCCGCGCAACAGCACCACCGCGGTGATCGCGACCAGCGAGGGTACGGCGAAGACCAGCCGCCAGCTCAGCCAGTGCGCCACCACGCCCGCGAAAAGGGCGGCCAGTCCGCTGCCCAGTCCGAGCGCCGCCATCAGATCCGCGAGCGCGTTCTGCCGACGCTCCGGTGCCACCGCGTCGCCCACGAAGCTCAGCGACGACGGCACCGCCGCCCCGAACGCGAAGCCCGCCACGCACCGACACACCGTCAGCAGCGCCATCCCCGGCACCACTGCCGAGGCCAGCCCGGCGATCGCCGCGATGCTCAGCGCGATCCGCACCACCGCCAGACGCCCGATCCGGTCCGACAAGATCCCCCACACCGGTTGCGACAGTCCGTACGCCAGCGCGTAGCCACTCGCGAGCGCGACGGTCGACGACAGCGGCGTGTGCATCGCCGCCGCGATCGTCACCAGAATCGGCCCGACCGCGAACCGGTCGAAGTTGGCCGTGAACGCCGCCACGGTGAGCGGCACCGGCACGCGCATGTCGGTGTGGGCGGGGACGCGTCCGGTTTCCGCACCGGCGGCGAGGGTGGAAGTCACCTTCCGATCATCCGGCCGCGCCACCGCTGAAATGCCCGGCAAACGCTCACGCTTCATCCTGTGACCAGAACTAATAGGCTGGCCGTGCCATGGACGATCACGACGCGCAGCGCCGGGCCGCGCTCGGCGCCTTCCTCCGTTCCCGCCGCGAACGCCTCACTCCGGCAGACGTGGGCCTCGCGGACGACTTCGGCCTGAGCAGGAAAGCCGATGCTCGCCCTGCGCTAAGCGACGGCAGCGGCAGCGGCAGCGATGTCGGTGTCGCCAGCGGTGTCGGCAGAGGCATCGGTGCCGGCACCGACTCCAGCGCCGGCCGACCGCGCACTGCCAAGCCCAACCCGCGCCGCCGCACTCCCGGCCTCCGCCGCGAGGAAGTCGCGCTGCTGTCCGGCGTCAGCGTGTCCTGGTACTCCTGGCTCGAGCAGGGCCGCCCGATCGCCGCTTCCCGCCAGGTCCTCGACGCGCTGGCCGCCACCTTGCGTCTCACCGCCGCCGAACGCCGCCACGTCTTCGAGCTGGCTGGGGAGAGCGACGCCGGCGCGTTGCAGGCCCCCGCCGCCGATGGTTGTCCCGTGGTCGGGGAGCATCTGCGCGCCACGGTCGCCGCGCTGGCCCCGGTGCCGGCGTGCCTGTTGGACCTGCACTGGGACATCCTCGCCTACAACGATGCCGAAGCCGCCCTCTACGGCGGCCTGGACCACCTGCCGTCGGCGCGTCGCAACATGATCTGGCTCTACTTCGGCTGGCCGGGCATGCGCGAGCTCCTCAAGGACTTCGAAGCCGAGGCCTGGTCCGTCCTGGCCCAGTTCCGGGCCTCCGCCGACCGGCACGTCGGCGACCCGCGCTTCGCCGAGATCCTCGCCGACGTCACCGCCGCCGACCCCGACTTCCCGCGCCGCTGGGACCGGCACGACATCGCCGCGTTCACGCCCGCGCTCAAGCGGTTCATCCATCCGCGGCATGGTCCGCTGACCTTCCGGCAGACCAAGCTCATCGCCGCCGAGAACCCCGATCTGCACCTGCTCGCGCGTCACCCCGCCGATCCCTCGACCCGTCGGGCGATGGAAGAGATGGCCTAGCACGCGCCGCAAACTGCCCACGCCGCAAACTGCCTACGCCGCAAACCGGCCGCGCCGCACGCCCCGAAGGCGCGCACCGCGGCCGGTCCCGTCTCCGACCCGAATCAGGCTTCTGTCGCCTGCGCCTGCTTCTGCTTCCGGTAGTGCTCCCGCCAGATCAGCCGGTACACCGGCAGCACCCGCGGTACCGACCGCAGGCCGGGGATGAACGGCAGGAACAGCAA